>DSCM01000095.1 GCA_011049115.1 Pseudomonadota bacterium | reverse complement strand
CGAATGCTTTGAAACCCCCGCCCGAAGACTCCAGGTCGGCGAAACCACAAAACGACAGCAGGAATTATACGATCAACTGGGCGTCATCCCGCCTGCCTCGTTACAATAACGCGGGAATTCAGGGTTTAAGGTAGAGCGAACTTCATGGTCTTGCGCGGCTCGTATAAAAGGTTCGAATGTGTGCAAAAGTCGTCACGGTGGGCGGACCAGGCGGTTATTGTCGAGGGCTTGCGATTATTTTAAGCTTGACAAAAAGAAGTCTGATGAGGTAAAAACCAGTGCTTATCTGTAAGCTTTCACGGGCCCATAGCTCAGCTGGAAGAGCCACCGGCTCATAACCGGTTGGTCCCTGGTTCGAACCCAGGTGGGCCCATCGATAGTGAAAATATTAACCAGTTTATATTTTTTGGCAGAGAGATGCCGTTAGTTGGAAGTCAGTTTTTATTATACCGAATATATCTTTCTGGCCGTGACGAAATGGATAAACCAGAGTCACAGTAAAACCACAAAAAAAAGTGCACCTTAAAAAGAGGTGCACTTTTTTTTGTGGTGGAGAATTTTGTCTGGGGTAAAGCATGGTTGTCTGCCGGAATCATCTGACCCACGGTGCCCTGATTGACTTTCTGGAGACCAGGATTCCTTTAGCGCAAGCCGAAACCTGGGACCATTGCGGCCTGCAGGCCGGAAGTCGGAAGTGGCCCTTGCAAGGGGTGTTGTGCGCGCTGGATTTTTCCCTGGAATTGATTGCCGAGGCCGAAGCGTTGGGAACGAATTTCATCTTTACCCATCACCCTCTTTTTTTTAAGCCTTTTTCCAGCCTTGATGTTGACGTTTTTCCAGGCTGTCTGCTTGAACGGGCGCTGGCCGCCGGCATAACGCTTTTCAGCGCCCATACTAATCTTGACAGTATCAGGGGGGGGGTGAACGACTGCCTGGCCGATCTGCTTGGTATTGAAGATCGTCAGCCTTTGCGCACGTATCGTCAAGAAGTCTATAAACTGGTTACCTTTGTTCCTGCGGCTGCGGCCGAAACTCTTGCCGGCTTGTTGTTTGCCGCCGGAGCCGGGAACATGGGAAGCGGTCTTTATTCGGACTGTGCCTTTCGTTCACGCGGAAGCGGCAGTTTTCGACCGGCTTCAGGGGCGAATCCCAGGGTGGGGAAAGTGGGTGAGCTTAATCTAGTAGATGAAATCAGGCTGGAAACCGTGGTTGACAAAGCTTTGCTGCCGGCGGTTTTGTCGGCTTTGTTCCGGGGGCATCCTTATGAAGTCCCCGCCTATGATCTTTATCCAATGGCTCTGCCCGAGCGCCATGATGGTCTTGGGCGCATAGGCTGTCTGAGGACAGAGCTGACCTTGGCGGATTTTGTGCAAGTCGTTAAGCATCAGTTGCGGGTTCCGGTGGTACGGCTTGTCGGAGAGCGCTTTTCCGGCGCAAAAGTTAAACGCGTAGCTTTGTGTGGGGGCAGTGGTTTTTCTTTATACGGCGCGGCCCGAGCAGCCGGAGCCGATCTTTATGTGACGGGTGATCTTAAGTATCACGAAGCCCGGGAGGTGCTGGACCACGGAACGTTACCGATTCTGGACGCAGGTCATTTTGCCACGGAAAGGCCGGTACTTGAAAGCATCTCGCGTTGGTGTCTTGATTTTGTGCGTCGTGCCGGAGCCCAAATCCCGGTTTTTATCTCAAGTCGGGAAAAGGAGCCCTGGTCTTATCTGTAATTCACCGGCTTTTCGCGAGAAAGTTTACCGGTTTATTCAGCCTTTGTCATCATGACATAAATATCAGGCAACCTTAATTTAGGAGGAAGATACGTTGGAAAAGCAGATGCAGCGGCTCTGGGAGCTACAGGAACTTGATGCCGAGTTGGACCAGATTCGTGATGCCCAGGAAGGTTTTGCCCCAAAGATTGAGAACATTAAGGAGGATATTGAACTGCTTGAGAGCGCAGGTCGGGAATATCAACAGGAACTTGCCGCCAAAGAAGTGGAACGCCGTGATCTTCGTGATACCGTTGAAAGGCTTAAGGGTCTGATTGCTCAGTCCAAGGAAAAAATTACTCAGATAGCCAATAACAAGGAGTATTTTGCGGTTCTGAAAGAACTCGAGCACAACCAGAAGGCTGTCGAAAAGCAAGAACTGGAACTGTCTGGACTGATTGAGGAAATCGAGTCCATTAAAGAGCAGATTGCCGATAATGACAAGGATTTGGCGGCCAAGCATCAGGAAATGGAGCTTGAAGAAAAGGAAATTTCCGATAAAATAGCTTCCCTTGAAAAAAAGATCAAAGCCGGGGAAAAGGGCCGCCAGAGTAAATCACAAAAAATAGATGAAGTTTTTCTCCGTCGCTATCAAAGGATTCGTAAACGTTTTAGAAATGCAGTCGTAGCGGCGGAGAATGGTACCTGCAAGGGTTGTAATGTCAATGTTCCTCCCCAGATTTACATTGATCTGCTGAAAGGTCATGAGATGATAAACTGTCCTAATTGTCAGCGCATCATGGTCAATCGCAAGGAGTGGGTTGAAGCTAAGGAGGCGGATCAAGAGGCTTGATTGCCGAGCGACGCTGTCCGGCGGTGAAGAGTGAAATGTAACTTTCGCTTGCGTCATTGTCGTGAGTATGGTTTTATGGGAACAAAAGACCGGAGTCGGCCGGATGACCGCCGGCGCTCGTCGCGGGTGCGGGAGGAAAGTCCGAACACCATAGAGCGGGATGCTTCGTAACGCGAAGTCCTGGCGACAGGCAGGCTAGTGCCACAGAAAATAAACCGCCCTGGCTAGTTAGGGGTAAGGGTGAAACGGTGAGGTAAGAGCTCACCAGTGCCGGTGGTGACATCGGTAGCTAGGTAAACCCCATCCGGTGCAAGGCCAAATAGGTTTCGTTTTTCCCTGCGGGGAATGGAGGCGGCTCGTCTCCGGAAAAAGGCTGGCGACAGTTTTTTTCGGCGAAACGGGTAGGCTGCTGGAGGCTGCGGGCGATCGCAGTCCTAGATGAATGGTCATCACTTCCGTTTTACGGAGGGACAGAATTCGGCTTACAGGCCGGCTCCGGTCTTTTGTTTCCTTTCGTGTTTGGCTTTGAAGTACCCTCTACGCTGAGTTCATTCTTTTTTCCCGAAAGGTCTTGTCCGCATGGATATCGCAACCTTTATCGGTATCCTGGCCGGTTTTTCCCTCATTCTCAGCGCTATTTTCCTGGGCGGTTCCTTGACGCTTTTCATCAACTTGCCTGGTTTAATGGTGGTTGTCGGCGGCACTCTGGCCGCGACCCTGTTTAATTTTCCCTTTGGTGATATTGTTACGGCTTTTAAAGCAACGCTGATTGTCTTTCTGGACAAGGAGGAAAAGTCGGAAGACGTTGTCAAAATTATGGTCAAACTGGCTGAAGTCTGCCGCAAGAAGGGCATCATGGCGCTTCAGGATGTGCGCAGCAGCAACCAGGTTCTAAAAAAAGCCTGTCAGATGATCGCCGATGGCGCCGAACGGGAAATGATTGCCAATACCCTGACCATTGAGATTGACGCTTTGCGGGCCCGGCACTACATTCCGCAGGAGATCTTTCGCAAAATGGGCAATATCTCACCGGCTTTCGGAATGCTTGGCACCTTGATAGGTCTGGTGCAGATGCTTAGTAATCTGGAAAACCCTGAGACTATCGGTCCGGCAATGTCGGTTGCCCTGCTGACAACCTTCTATGGTTCCTTGCTGGCCACCATGTTTTTTTGCCGCTTTCAGGTAAATTAAAGGCCAGGACCGCCCGGGAGGTATTGCTTCTGGAAGTCATTTTTGCGGGAGCGCAATCAATTCTGGAATCCAATAATCCCCTGATGGTCTATGAAAAACTCTCTTCCTTTCTTCCTCCGGGAACCCGTCAGGCGGTGGCGGATGAGATTTTTAAACGTGGTGCTATGGACCGGGCCGATGGCTGAAACAAGACGCGGACATTTTCAGGAGCCAGAGGACGAGGGGGCCAGCGAGTGGCTGGCGACTTTTGCCGATTTGTCTACTCTGCTGCTGTGTTTTTTTGTGCTGCTTTTTTCTATCAGCAGTATTGATAATAAAAAATTTCGTTCCATCATGACGGAAGTCCGTGTAAGTCTTGGCAACGCGGTGCCTTTAACCGCCCTGGAAGAAGAGGAAAAAGAGGAAACTAGGGGCGATGCGGTCATCAATCTGTTGCCACAGCAGAAAACCGTGGCCACAGAGCTCGAAGATATCGTCAGAGAGGAAAACCCGAAAGGTTCGATGGTGCTTGATCTCGGTGATGACGGGGCTTTGCTGCGTGTCGAGGGTAAGGTCATGTTTGAGAGCGCCTCAGCCGAAATCAATGCCAAAGCCTTTTCCGCGCTTGATAAAATTGTCAATATCGCCCTGAAATATCCCGAATACCTGCTTGATATCAAGGGTCATACCGATAACCTACCCATCAGCTCGGGGCGTTTTCTTTCCAACTGGGAACTTTCTGCGCTGAGAGCGACGACCGTGTTGCGTTACATGCTTGAGAAAGGTGTGGAAGGAGGTCGCCTGACCGAGCCGTTCCTCTAAAGGTTCGCTTGCGTTCGGTAGCTTGCGATGAAAAAACTTTCGGGGTCGAATTTGTGGAGCTGAAACCGGAGTTTCAGGAAATAATCCTGACCTATATTCGGGGCCGCGAGCTTGAACTGGTACGCGCTTTGCGGGAAACTATCCGCAAAGCCTAAATAACGCTTCTGCTTGATCTCCGCGGGCCGCTTAACTGTCGGCTGCGACGGTGTCGTGTTTGCTTTCACCTTGCTTTTGGTGAAACTTCTCTGCCAGTTTGCGCCCGAAATTAAAGGCTTCAATATTTATCTTTTCAGTCTCCCTGGGGACCCGGCGGCCGATCGCGGCGAGCAAGGCTTTGGGCGAGACGATGCCGGTGGCTTCGCAGAGTACGCCCAGAGCAACGATATTGCTGAAAATTTCACGGCCGAAGTGTTGCCGGGTGCGGGCTGAAATCGGGATAACCAGGGCGTTGCTGGTAGGAATCTGGCTGACATAGGTGCTGTCAACGATCAATGTCCCACCATTTTTGAGGTCGAAAACGTATTCGTCGCTGGCCTTTTGGCTCATGGCCAGCATGATGTCGAGCCAGGTTGCTTTCGGAAAAAAAATCGGTCCGTCGGCAATAATGATTTCGGCGCGGCTGGCTCCACCTCGGGCCTCAGGTCCATAAGACTGGCTCTGGATAACATTTTTCCCATCCAAAATCGCAGCTTCGGCTAGAATGATACCCGCCGTAATCAGACCTTGCCCCCCACTACCGGCCAGTCTGATTTCAGTTTGACTCGGTTTCGTCGCCGTGGTTTCGAGTCTGAGATTGGGCTTTTTCGATAATGGTCGCATATTGCTCACAGAATTCCGGTAACTCTTTTTTCAGCAGGATACCGGTGATAATCCTTCCCTCAAGCTCTGCCGGGCTCATCTTTTCCGCCTGACTCTTGTCGATTGCCGTTTCTTTCTGCCATTGCAACATCTCTACGGCGCCACCCTTGTGATTGAGGCGGCCGTAAGTGGTCGGGCAGTGGGTAATGATTTCCACTACGGAAAAGCCTTTATGCAAAATGGCCTGTTTGATGATGCTCTGCATTTGCAGGGTGTGATAACTGGTCGTGCGTCCGACAAAAGTGGCGCCCGCCGCCTCGACCAGGGCCGAGATATTGAAAGGTCTTTCGATGTTGCCGAGTTTGCAGGTATAAGCTTTGTCGCCATGGGGTGTCGTCGGGCTGTACTGGCCGCCGGTCATGCCGTAGATGTAGTTGTTGAAAATAATTGTGGTGATATCAATATTGCGGCGGCAGGCATGAATCAGGTGGTTGCCGCCGATTGCGGTGGCGTCGCCGTCTCCGGTGGCGACCAGAACCTTAAGCTCAGGACGGGCCAGTTTGAGTCCGGTGGCAAAAGGCAGGGCTCGACCGTGGGTGGTGTGCAGGGTGTTGAAGTCAACGTAGACCGGGGCCCGGCCGGTGCAGCCGATGCCGGAGACGAAGGCGATCATATTTTTGTCCAGCGCAAGGCTGTCAATGGCGCGCAGCATGTTACCGAGAATTATGCCGATACCGCAGCCCGGGCACCAGATGTGCGGAAATTTTTTGTTGTGACGGAAATATTTATTGACCAGTTGATGGTTGCTGATCATCGTACCATCCCTTTGACCGCCTTGATAATTTCGTCAGGGGTAATGACGGTGCCGTTGACCCGGTTTAGTTTCTCAATCACGGCCTGGCCGGCGTTAACCCTTAATATTTCGCGGTAAATCTGGCCCAGATTAAGCTCAGGAATAAGAATCGTTTTCAGTTGCGGCAGGTAGCGCTCCAGGGCAAAACGAGGGAAAGGCCAGAGGGTGCCGAGCTTGATGAGTCCGATTTTGAGCCCCGCTTCACGCAGTTGCGCGAGGGCGGACCTGGCGGAGAGCGCCATGCAGCCGTAGGCCACGATCGCATGTTCCGCATCCTCCATCATTTCGTAGTCGACCAGGCATATTTCCCGAAAACCCCGCTCAATCTTTTTGAAAAGTCCGCTGATGTTATCCTGCGCCTCATTGGGCCTGGTGGTGGGAAAGCCTTTGCTGTCATGCACCAGCCCGGTGATGTGGTAGCGGTAGCCGTCGCCGAAGGCGGCCATCGGCGCCACTCCGGCAGCGGATCGTTCATAGGGTTGATACCATTCCGGCGGCATATTGGGTTGTACCCGGTTGATCCGTTCGACCAGCGAAAAGGGGGGCAGGCTGACCCGGGCTCGCATGTGGGCGATTACTTCATCCATCAGCACGATTACCGGGTTGCGATACTTTTCGGCCAGATTCACGGCCTTTATGGTGTAATGGAAGGCCTCTTCGACGCTTGCCGGAGTCAGGACGATGATGGGATGATCACCGTGGGTGCCCCAGCGCGACTGCATGACGTCCCCCTGGGAAGGGCTGGTCGGCATGCCGGTCGACGGGCCGCCGCGCATGACATTGACGATGACCAGGGGGATTTCAGCGATGCAGGCGAAACCCAGATTTTCCTGCATTAAGGAAAATCCCGGTCCGGAGGTTGCGGTCAAAGCCTTGCAGCCGCCGATCGAAGCTCCGATAATGGCCGCCAGGCTGGCGATTTCGTCTTCCATCTGAATAAACCGACCCCCGCTTGCCGGCAAACGGTCGGCCAGGATTTCCGCAATTTCAGTCGAAGGGGTAATGGGGTATCCGGCGAAAAAACTGACTCCGGCCGCCAGGGCGCCCTCGGCCACCGCTTCATTGCCCTGGATCAGTCGGTAAGCGGATTGGGTTTTCATGCACCTTTCTCTCCGGTCGCGGAAATAGTTCGGCCTTCCTCGACATTGATGGCGAAGTCAGGGCAGCGCAGCTCGCACATATGGCAGGCAATGCAGTTTTCCCGGGACTGAACGTAAACCTTACGGTCCTGATCCATGGCCAGAACCTTTTTGGGGCAAAAAGCCACGCAGATTCCACAGCGCTTGCACCAGTCCGAGAAAATTGTAATTTTCGGGTAATCATGGTTCTGCAAATCTGTAGGTCTTTCTTTGAAGGCTGCCATCGGTTTTTTCGAGGATGTTCCTGAAACAGAGATATGTTGAAAATTGAATACACCGGTTTGCTATTTTTTGTCAAGGACCTTTTCCCGCTTGCAAAAAGTTCGTAAAATTGCTAGGTCATACCTAGTTGGTAAAATAGGTGGTTAGCATGAGGTTGAAGACATGCGGAGTTTAATTTCAAGACCTGGAGTTTGCGCGCGCCTGTTTTTGATCATCCTCCTGGTATTCCTTTCCTGGTTCCTTGTTTGTCTGAAGGAACGGTCTTTTGCCAAAGAGAGCGGCAAGCGGATTGCGGTGCTGGCTTTTGCTCCGGCTTTTCTGAAAGCATATGATGGGTTACGGGATGGCCTGAAGGCGTTGGGGTACCAATCCGGCTTAAATATTAATTTTAAGGTTTACAGCCTGGATCATGATATGCGCCGGCTGGCCCTGGTGCTGGACGAAGTTCTGCAGGGGGATTGCGATCTTATCTATACAGTGACCACCTCGGTGACCATGGGGGTGAAAAGCTATCTCAAATCCGCCGGTTCAGAAAAACCGGTAGTTTTTACGGCGGTTGCCGATCCCGTGGGTTCCGGGGCGGTCGCCGATCTGCGGCGCCCCGCTTCCAACCTGACCGGGGTCAGTCATCTTTCGCTGGAACTGCTTCCCCAGCGTTTGCTGTTTTTCAAAAAAGCCTTTCCCTCTTTGCGGCGGGTAGCGATTTTCTACGATGCCGACGAAGAAATCTCGCTGACTTCTTTTCATGATGAGGATTTTCGTCAGGCCGCGCTTGATTGTCGGATTGAGCTGGTGGCTTGCCCGGTTCACAATCTACAGGAATTGCATGAGGCTTTTCGCGGTTCGGCGGTGCAGACCACGGAAGGCATCTTTATGTTGCCCGATGCCCTTGGAGTTGCTTTTTTCAAGGAACTCCTGGATTTTTCCCGGCGTCGGCGGATTCCTTTGATGGTGGTCGATAATATGTTGCTGGAGATTGGTGGAGTCATGGGCTACAGCCCCGATTTTTACGGGGTGGGACAACAGGCCGCGATCATGGTTGATTATATCTTGCAAGGGGGCGCTCCGGGTGAAATCCCGGTGCAGAACCCGGATCGGGTCAAACTGGTGGTTTCCCTTCGGGAGCTTCAGGCTTTGGGGCTTGCGGTCAACGAGGAGATTCTCCTGCAGGCGGATGAGGTTCTGCGATGAAGGTCAAGTTCTCGCTTTACCAAAAATTTTTCTTTGGTTTTCTACTGGTGGCGACCCTGCCGATTCTGTTGGGGACAGGAATCTTCTATCTCAGTCTGCAGGAGCATTTGGAAACCGAGGTCGGACGGGTCAGCCGGCTTCGCGCTGAAGCGGCGGGGAAAGAACTGGGCTGGTATCTTGAGGAAATCAATCGCAGTCTGACCTTTTGCGCCGGTCAGTATCTGTTTTCCCGCGATAATGGTAAGCTTTTGGCGCGGGCCTACCATCAGCACCCGGCAATTCACAAACTGGCGGTTGTCGATTCAGCTAATCGTGTGGTCGAGGCTCTGACCCGTCACGGTTATCTTCGTCCGGGAGAACCTTCTCCTCTGTCGGCTTTTCAGGCCGCTTTTCCCGAGGGGAAAAAATTATTTTTCAGTCAATGGCGTTTGGAGCCTCAGCTGGTTTCCCTGTATCCGATCTTCTCCCCGAGCAGCGGTCGCCGGCAGGGTTATCTTTTCGCGGAGCTTGCCCTGAAAAAGCTGTTTCTTTCCTTTCCCCGCCAAAACCAGGGCGACAACGAGCTTTTTCTTGTCAATCTGGAGGGCGAGGTGGTGGCTCATGCCGATATCACTCATGTTCTGAAAGGAAGTCGGGCTGAGCAATTCGCGCCGGTTGCCGAAGTCATGGGCGGCGCTTCCCTGGCTATGAGTAGATACATCAATTTTGGTCGCAAAATGGTTCTCGGAGTGGCCGCAAGGATTGAGGGGCTGCCTCTGATCGTGGTGAGTGAGATTCCGGAGGCCCAGGCCTATGCTTTGACGCATGCCTTGCGGGGTACATTTTTTGGCATCTTTTGCCTGACTCTGGCTTTGATCATGTTGGGCAGCTGGTATCTTTCCCGGTCCATGACCAAGCCCATAGAAAAGCTGTACCGGGCCAGTGAGAAGATTCGCGGGGGGGTTCTGGAGCCGCTTGACGACGACTTTCCCGCCGATGAAATCGGGGCCTTCGCTCTTTGTTTTAATCAAATGGTGACCGCGTTAAAAAAGGATCGCGAGCTGCGGACGGCGGCGGAAAATAATCTTCGGGAAAGTGAGAGCCGGTATCGCATCATTGCCGATTACGCGTATGACATGGAGTGTTGGCGTGATCCCGAAGGGAAGTTCATTTATGTTTCCCCTTCCTGTAAGCGCGTGACCGGCTATGGGCCGGAGCGCTTTTATACCAACCCTCATTTCATGAATGAACTGATTCTCGCGGAAGATCTCGGTGTTTTTCTTGAGCATCGGCATGAAGTTATGGGAGACGGCGCGATTAAGCCGATAGAATTTCGCATTCGTCACCGGGACGGTTCGGTGCGCTGGTTGAACCATATCTGCCAATTGGTAAGTGAGCCCGGCGGCAAAGCCCTCGGAGTGCGCGGCAGTAATCGCGATGTTACCGCCCGCAGGCTGGCCGAGGAATTTTTGGCGGTGGAAAGAGAGTATCTGGCCGTGACTTTGCGAAGTATCGGGGATGGCGTCATCACCAGTGATAACGCCGGGCGGATCACGCTGCTCAATCCGGTTGCCGAAAAACTGACCGGCTGGAGACAGACGGAAGCGGCGGGGCTTCTGGTGGGGGCGGTTTTTCAGATCATGGACGAAGACAGTCAATTGCCGCGGCCTTGTCCGGTACTCCAGGTTTTGTCTGGAAATCACGAGGTTGACTTGTCGGCTCGAACCCAGCTGGTAGCGCGTTCCGGTGAGAAAATCGCTGTTGCTGAACGCGCCGCACCGATTCTTGGCCAGTCGGGAAATCGGCTGGGGGTGGTGCTGGTTTTTCGAGATATCAGGGATGAAAAGAAATTACAGCAGGAGCGTTTCCGCCGGGAAAAACTTGAGGCCGTAGGGGTGCTTGCGGGAGGTATCGCGCATGACTTCAATAATTTGTTAATGGCCTTGCAGGGCCGGCTGGATCTGATCAGGATGTCATATGGTCTGGGTTTCGCGAAGGTCGAAAAACATCTGGAAGAGGCGGAAAGGGCTATCGCTTCGGCGGAAGCCCTGGCTCGCCAGCTGTTGACCTTTGCCAGCGGCGGGATGCCGGTTAAGACGGCGGTCGATCTGACTCGGTTGGTCAAAGAAGCGGTGGAATCTATTCTGCATGGTTCTCAGGTGCAGGTTGAATATGAGGTTCCTTCTGCTCTCTGGGAGGTCGAGATTGA
Organism: Pseudomonadota bacterium; assembly: GCA_011049115.1. Lineage (NCBI taxonomy): Bacteria > Pseudomonadati > Pseudomonadota > Pseudomonadota bacterium. The sequence continues at coordinate 17,538 of DSCM01000095.1, read as the reverse complement.
CAGCGGTCAGATCGGCCAGGTGATTTATAACCTGATCACCAATGCCAGGCAGGCGCAGGGGGACCAGGGGCTTATCCGTATAAAATTGAGCAATACGGAGTTCTTTGCCACGCCGCCTGCGGGTCTGTCGCCCGGACGCTACATCGAAGTGGCGGTCGGCGATCAGGGTTGTGGTATTGACCCTGAGCTGGTGCCGAATATTTTCGCCCCTTATTTTGCGACCAAGGAAGGCGGTGGTGGTCTGGGTCTGGCGACCTGCTACTCAATCATCGCTAAACATGGCGGTATTCTGAAGGTTGAATCTCAGGTCGGGGTGGGTACGACGTTTATTTTTTATCTGCCTTCATCGGATTTACCGGAAAAGAAAAATTCAGCGGTCAGTCTGAGTCTGCCTGAAAAAACAACTCCGGCGGTCATCCGTGGTCGGGTGTTGGTCATGGATGATGAGGCGGCGATTCGAGAGGTCGTCAGTGGCATGCTGGAGTTGTTGGGTTATGATGCGGTTACGGTACCCGATGGCGAGTCCTTACTTAAGGTTTACCGTAAGCTGGCTCCCGGAGAGAAGTTTACGGCGGTACTGATGGACCTCTCGATTCCTGGGGGCATGGGCGGCCGCGAAGCGGTCAAGCGGCTCCGGGAGCTGGACCCGCAGGTTAAAGTCATTGTCTCGAGCGGCTATTGTCAGGACCCGGTCATGGCCGATTTCAGGGCCTATGGTTTTGACGGCATGCTGGCCAAACCGTATCGGGTGGAAGCTCTGCGGTCCATGCTGGCGGATTGAATTTTACCCGGCCCTTTTTGGCGTCAGGCTTTCCTGGGCTCGTAGACACAATAGGGCTCTTCGGCCATAAAATTTCCGGTAGCCGCAAAGGCGCGGGCCCGGCAGCCGCCGCAGACCTTTTTGTATTCGCAGATGCCGCATTTGCCTTCCAGGGCATCGTAGTCACGCAAACGGGTAAAGACCGGGGAGTTTTCCCAGATATCCTGGAAACCGGTTTCGATGATATTGCCGGCCTTTGCCTCAAGGTAGCCGCAGGGCTGCACGTCGCCGATATGGGAAACGAAACAAAAACCGATGCCTCCCAGACAGCCGCGGGTGACCGCGTCCAGACCGTGGGTCTGGAAGGTTACCTTCTTCCCTTCGGCTTTGCTGCGCTGTCTCAGAATGCGCAGATAATGCGGAGCGCAGGTAGCTTTGAGCTGCAGCGGAACCTTGTCCCTCTGGTCATAGAACCAGTTCAGGGTCTTTTCATACTCCGAAGCCGGAATTTCCTGTTCTTCGAGTTCCTTGCCGCGACCGGTGGGAACGAGCAGGAAAATATGATGCGCCACGGCTCCCAGTTTAACCGTGAGGTCAAGGATCGCGGGAATCTCGGCGAGGTTCAGCTTGGTGATCGTGGTGTTGACCTGAAATTCGAGGCCGGCTTCACGAGCAAAATCGAGCGCTTTCAAGGCGTTGGCGAAGGAACCGTCGACCTTGCGAAAATTATCATGGGTGGTGGCGTTGGCCCCGTCCAGGCTGACGCTGATTCTCTGAATGCCGCTGGCAAGCATTTTTCTGATGCTTTCCCGGTTGACGAGGGTTCCGTTGGTCGCCATGACCATGCGCAGGCCGCGCTTGGTGCCGTAAGCCGCCAATTCGTAAATATCCTCGCGCAGCAGGGGTTCGCCCCCGGTCAGAATGATGACCGGTTTGCTGAAGGCGGCGACGGAGTCAAGAAAAGCCAAGGCTTGAGTCGTGTCAAGCTCATTGGGATAAGGCCCCTTTTCGGCGGCCGCGCGACAATGGATACAGGAGAGATTGCAGCTTCTCGTGGTTTCCCAGGCGATCAGGCGTAATTCGGGAGCGGCATGACCAGGGCCGGAGGGGGGAGAGGACTTTTCCTGATTCGGGTACATTGTTTATAACCTTCTTGTTTTTTTGGGTTTTTCCCGTCTTATGGTTCATTTTCGGGCGCCGTCGGAAACGCTTCCGGAGCTGATCGCCATGAAGATGTCAACATAAACCAGAAGCTGCTTTGATAGCAAGAAAAATGTGGTTCTTTTGTCGTTGTTAGGGTAAAAGGCGGCCTTTGCGGACCATCTTCCAAATCAAAGGCTGTTCTCGGGTTATATACGCAGTGGAGAAAGGGAAACTTTTTTATCCGGGCTGGAAAGCGATGATTCTGGCCGCTGGTTTTGGTACCCGGTTGCGGCCTTTGACCGACCGACTGCCAAAACCTCTGGTGCCGGTCGCCGGTTTGCCGATGCTGGCCTTTAATTTGCGCCGGATGCGGGCGCTGCAGCCGGCGACCTTGGTGGTTAATGGTCATTACCGCGCCCGGGAATTGGAAGCTTTTTTGCTGACTTCAGCCTATGGACTACGGCGGGTGATTTTTCTCCATGAATCACGCCTTCTCGATACCGGTGGCGCCCTGCTCAATGCCGCCCCGTATCTTAAAGGGCCGTTTTTCGTGACGATGAATGCCGATGTTCTCAGTGATATCGAGCTTGTCGGGGCGCTGGCTCAACATTTGCGCCGGCGGGCCCTGGTAACCATGTTGCTGCATGACTGCCCGCGCTACAATCAGGTCGAGATTGATACCCAGTCGCGCCTTCTGGGGTTTGGTTGCTCTGCAAATTCCGGCGCCGAAACCGTCCTGGCTTATACTGGAATTCAGATCTGCTCTCCGCTGCTTCTCGATCTGCTGGTTCGGGAAAAGGCTGGCTCGGCGTTTTCTCTGATCTCTTTTTACCGACGTCTGCTCGCCTCCGGCCGCCGCGACCTGATGGGTTATCGCGTTGACTGCGGAACCCGTTATTACTGGCGGGATCTGGGGACCCCGGAGGATCTGTCCGCGGTGGAACGGGATCTGAGCTTGAATGCCGGTCTGAAACGTCGTTTAGGGGGGGGCTGAAATTGTTGTACTTCTTCTATAATATGTTTTTGGCGGCCCTTCTGCCCCTGCTTTTCCCTGTTTTTTTGTGGTATTTGCTGCGGCGCCAGGGCAACCTGGATGGATTGGGCGAGCGCCTGGGTTGGGGCTGGAGGGGAAAAAGCGGCCGGCGGCTGCGGGCAGATTGTCGTCTGATCTGGTTGCATGGCGCCTCGATCGGCGAGGTGCAGATGCTTGAACCTCTGATTCGCGCCTGGCGGCAGCGGCATCCCCAGGATAATCTTTTGCTGACGACCATGACCCTGACTGGCCGGCGGACGGCGCAAAGGCTTTTTCCGGAGCTGGAGGTTCTTTTGATGCCGCTTGATCTGCCTTTTCTCTGGTCCCGTTTCTGGCGTTGCTTTCAACCGTCGTGTCTGATCTTTGCCGAAACTGAGCTCTGGCCTAATCTTTTACACCGGGTTCGGCGAAGCGGGGTCCGGCTTGCCCTGGTCAATGCGCGCCTGTCGAAAAAAAGTTACAGGAATTACCGGCGCTTTGGTTTCTTTACGCGGGTCATGTTTCAGACTCCGTCTTTGTTTGTGGTTCAGGACCGGATTTCCGGACAACGTTTTTTAGAACTGGGAGCGGCGGCGGCCCAGGTGGTTCTGAGCGGTAATCTCAAATTTGACATCAGCCCTGACTCAGGCTTCAATGCCGAACTTAACCTCAAGCGGATCTTTGGTCGGGAGGTCGCTTTGGTGGTGGCCGGTTCAACTCACCCCGGCGAGGAAGACCTGATTCTTGATGCTTGGGAAGCCTGTTGCGTGCGGAAGGGAGAGGAAAACCAAGTTCCGTCTTCATGTCTGGTTCTGGTTCCCCGTCACCCGCAGCGTTTTGCCGCGGTGGCGGAACTGCTTCAGATCCGAAAACTCAATTTTCTGCGGTTTTCGGAATTTCGTGACAGTCAGGCCGAAGTGCTGCTGCCCCGGGTACCGTCGGTTCTTCTGCTTGACACCCTGGGCGATCTTAAAACATTTTACAGTCTTGCCCGCTTTGCGGTGCTTGGTGGTACTCTGGTTCGCGGGGTCGGCGGGCATAATCCCTTGGAAGCCGCGGTTTACGCGAAGGCCGTCGTGCATGGCATGGAGGTCGCGAATTTCAGGGATGGCTTCAGTTTTCTGGATGAACAGGGTGGTGGCCTGCCGGTGCACAATGGCGCTGATCTCATGGCCCTGTTTGGCCGCCTGCTGTCGGTGCCGGATCTGGCTGAACGGGAAGGGAAACGGGCTGCCGCCACCTTGGAACGCCACCGAGGGGCGCTGCGGCGGACGCTGGACTGTCTTGACGCACTTTGCGGGAATCCGGCGGCACAGAATCAAGATAAGGTTTGACTTTTGCTTTTCTCATTAGCTACAATCAAGAAACTTGATTAAGGTTTCCAGTTTTTTCGTCGTGCGGCGGTTTGAGGCTTTGCGGCGTAGTTCTTTCTTATGTACGCCTCATTTTTGTCAGGTCGGGTGCGTCTCGAATCGGGGATCGTTGCGGCCTCATTCTGTTTTTCGGTTACCTTGAGGATTACGGATTTGTCACGGTGGTTGGTTTGAAATCACGGTTACTCAATATTTTACAGTCCTCAAAAGATTATTCTGATTGAGGACTGGGTTCGTCAAGAAGAAAGGATTCTTGCCTTGAAACAAGCAGATAAGGGATTGACCTATAAGGATGCCGGGGTTGATATTGAAGCCGGCAATTGTCTGGTAAAGAATATCGCACCTCTGGTCAAGGAGACTTTTCGTCCCGAGGTTTTAGCCGATATCGGTGGCTTCGGAGCCTTGTTTTCCCTGCATGCCGATAAGTACCGGGATCCGGTTTTGGTTTCTTCCACGGACGGGGTTGGGACGAAGCTGAAACTGGCTTTTCTTGCCGATAAGCATGATACTATCGGCATTGATCTGGTGGCGATGGTCGTCAATGACATCGTCGTGCAAGGCGCGGAGCCTTTGTTTTTTCTCGATTACCTGGCGACCGGCCGGCTTCAGGTTGAGCGGGCAACGGCCATTATTGCCGGTATCGCCCGTGGTTGCAAAGAAGCCGGTTGTTCTCTGATCGGGGGCGAAAGTGCTGAAATGCCGGGATTCTACCAGGGGGATGATTATGACCTGGCCGGTTTTGGTGTCGGCATTGTTGATAAGTCGAATTTGATCGATGGTTCCGAGATCAAGGTCGGCGACCGGATTATCGGCCTGGCGTCGTCCGGCTTACACAGTAATGGTTATTCTCTGGCCCGGCGGGTGCTGCTTGAGGAAGGTGGATTTGGTCTTGATCTTAAGCTGCCGGAACTGGAGCTGAGCCTGGGTGAGGAACTGTTGCGTCCGACCCGGATCTATGTCCGGACGATTCTTAATTTGCAACGGGATTTTCGTCTTCGAGGGGTGGCTCACATTACCGGAGGTGGTCTGCAGGAGAATATCGTGCGGGTCGTGCCGGATCGTTGTCAGGTGCGCATTGAAGTGGATTCGTGGCCGAGCTTGCCGATCTTTGAGCTGATTGCTCGTCTCGGCCGGGTGACGGAAAGAGAGATGTTGACCACTTTTAACTGCGGTATCGGCATGGTTTTGATCGTTGCCGCAGAAGAGGTCGAAGCTATTCTCGAGCGCCTCAACGGTCTTGGAGAGAAAGCCTTTTTGATTGGGGAAATCGGCAAGCGCGAACCTGAAGCCGAGCCTATTGTTTTTTTCAAGCCTCCTAAATGATTTTTGTTGAAGGGCCTGAGACTGTTGCCCTGCGCCCGGGCGCAGGGCTGTGCTCAAAGCGGGGCTGGTCGTTGAAATCTTAGTTTTCGGCGTGCCGGCTTTTTGCAATCAGATGATTTATATTCCGGAGAAAATGTAAGACGATGGTAAGGATCGGTGTGTTGATTTCCGGCAGCGGCAGCAACCTGCAGTCAATTATTGATGCGGTGGAAGCAGGTAACATTGCTGGTGAAATCGTTCTGGTGGTCAGTAATGTGGAAGATGCTTATGGTCTGAGTCGGGCCGCCAATCACGGAATCAATACCAGGGTGGTTCGGCATGATGCTTTCGCCGAGCGCAGTCATTTTGATCTGGAATTGGTACGGATCCTGCTTGAGCACCGCGTCGAACTCGTGGTGCTCGCGGGTTTCATGCGGGTTCTGGGGAAAGCTTTTCTCAAAGCTTTTGCCCAGCGGGTAATCAATATCCATCCGGCCCTGCTGCCCGCTTTCCCGGGCACCCATGGGCAGGCCCAGGCTTTGGCTTATGGGGTAAAACTGGCGGGCTGTACAGTTCACTTCGTTGACGAAGAGGTGGATCACGGGCCGATTATCATGCAGGCGGTGGTGCCGGTGCTGTCTGCCGATAGCGAACAAACCCTGGCCGCCAGAATTCTGCGCTGTGAACATAGAATCTTTCCCCGGGCCCTGGCCTTGTACTGTGCCGGTCGGCTGGAGGTCAGGGAACGTCGGGTTTTTATCCGCGGGCATGATGATGTCGCGCAAGAGGATATTTTTTTGATTTCCGGCCCCGTTGAGTGAGTCTGGCGTCAGGTTTCCCGAGTGAAGCGAAGCTGCACTTGCGCAAAAAACGGCTCTTTCCGTAATAGGCTCTTTCCGTAATAAATATAAAGCCTTCTGGCAAAATCCCTCCCAGGCGACTCCTTTAAACGGCCGCCCCTGAATTTAAGGATCAACAGCGCATGGATAACAGTCAAACCTCGGCCATGATCAGAGATCTTCAGCGCCGCGAGATTTACCGTCCTGTCCCTGATAAGGTTGAATTGGTGCAGACCCATGCCTCATGGGTTTTTCTGGCGGGAGAGTATGTTTACAAGGTCAAAAAACCGGTCGATTTCGGTTTCCTCGATTTTTCCACTCTGGCCAAGCGCCGGCGCTACTGTCATGAAGAACTGCGGCTTAATCGCAGGCTGGCTCGCGACTACTATCTGCGGGTTGAAACCGTGACGCAACGCGAGGGTCTGTATTCCTTCGGTGGCGAGGGCCGGGTTGTTGATTATGCTGTGGTCATGCGCCGTCTACCAGAACAATTTTTGATGCGCCGACTTTTGGCGGCCGATGAGCTTTGTCCCGAACGGTTGGCGGAATTGGTGCAGTTGCTGGCTGGCTTTTATGGCCAGGCCAGAATTTTTACGGACGGGCGTTTTGGCGGACGGGAAAAGGTTCGGTTCGATGTTGAAGAAAATTTCACCCAGACCGAAAAATTTATTGATGCTACCATAACGGCCCAGGATTTCAAAAAAATCACGGAATTTAGCCGTGATTTTCTGGATCGCGCCGGTAAACTCTTTGTGCGCCGGGTGCGCGAGGGAGCTGTGCGTGAGGGCCACGGTGACCTTCATATGGAGCATGTCTGCCTGGTACCCGGGGCGCCGCTGGTTTATGACTGTATTGAATTTAACCAGCGTTTTCGTCGTCTGGATGTGGTTAATGACCTGGCTTTTCTGGCCATGGATCTGGAAGAAAATAACCGTTTTGATCTGGCCGCGGATTTTATCGAGCAATGTCGGCAACGCCTGGGTTCTCTTTTTGAGCCGGAACTGCTGCTTTTTTACAAATGTTACCGGGCTTATGTGCGGGGTAAGGTGCTGAGTTTTCTCAGCGCCGATCCCAATCTGGACAGGTCTGCCCAGGAGCGGAGCTGTCAGCGGGCGGCGCGTTATTTTCGCTTGGCTGCAATTTATGCCACACCGGCCCCGGCCGGAATTACCTTGTTGGCCGGAGTCAGCGGTAGTGGTAAGAGTTATCTGGCCCGGGCTTTGAGTGGCTTGTGGGGAATCCGCTGCCTACGTTCCGATCTCGTGCGTAAAGAGCTGCATGGCGTGCTTGGGAAGTCGGCGGCGGCGCCGTTCGGCTGTGGCATTTACAGTCCCAAGGCGACGCAACTGACTTATCGTAAACTGGTTGAAGAAGCGGCGGCAACGGTTTCCCGCGGGGCGTCGATAATTATTGATGCCGCCAACCTTAAAATCGAAGAACGATTTCTGTTCCGGGAGGTGGCTCGTAGCGCCGGGGTGCCGCTGCGGTTGCTGGTTTGCCGCGCCCCATGGCCATTGCTTGAAAGAAACCTTCGTCACCGGGCCAAGACCGGCATCGATGTCTCTGACGCCGGTCTTGAGATTGCCCGGCAACAGCGCTTCGAGCCCCCGCTGCCGGAGGAGCTGGACGCGATGAGTTGGGTTGAAATCGATACCCGCCAGGATCTGCTGGAACAGATTTACTTGGTTTCCAGAGCGCGTTGATTTATCGTTCTCAAAACGGGGCCGAAGGTTTTCGAAAAGCTTCGTGGGGGGGTGCCCAGTCGCCCCTCAGGGCCTGTTTTTTCATGACGGAACTTAAGGATGGGATTACCAAAGGCACCGCCTCGTTGATTTGAGTGATGCCGTAGAAAGTCATCTGATTTCTGGCGGCTGCCGGCAGATCTTCGAGATCCTTGAGGTTTCCCCAAGGCAGGATGATTTTCTTCAGACCGGCCCGGCGGGCGGCAAGCACCTTTTCCTTGACGCCGCCGACCGGCAGGACGCGGCCGGAAAGGGAGATTTCGCCCGTGACCGCCAGGCGGTGCTCGGCGTTGCGGCCGCTGGCCAGAGAAAGCAGGGTCAGGAAAATCGCGAGTCCGGCCGAAGGTCCATCTTTCGGAATCGAGCCCGAAGGAATATGAATATGAACCAGGTGCCGATCAAAAAAGTCCGCTTCGAGTCCATACTCCGGACTTAGGCTGCGGAGGTAACTTAAGGCGGTCAGGGCTGATTCTTTCATGACTTCGCCCAGTGAACCCGTCAAGGTCAGGTTGCCTTCTTTTTTGCTTTCCATTAAAGCTGCTTCGATAAACAGGATGTCTCCTCCGGTCGAAGTCCAGGCCAGACCGGTGACGATGCCGACACGGCTGCGGGCTGCGGCCGTGTCTTTGCGGTATCGAGCCGGCCCCAGAAAATCCGCAAGGGAGCGTTCGGTAATCGTTTTGGGTACGGGGTGGCCGGCGACTTTGGCCCGGGCGCATTTGCGCATGATTCGGCCGATCATTTTTTCCAGATTACGGACTCCGGATTCGCGGGTGTAGTGGTCGATGATCGTATCAAGGGCTTCGTCAGTCAAGGCTATTTTATTTTCCTGCAGACCATGATTGATAGCCTGGCGGTCGAGCAGGTAGCGGCAGGCGATGATCTTCTTTTCCTCCTCGCTGTAGCCGGGCAGGGTGATGATCTCCATTCGATCAAGCAGCGGAGCGGGGATCTGGTCGCTCTGATTAGCGGTGGCGATAAACATGGTCTGGCTCAGATCAAAGGGCAGGTTGATATAGTGGTCGACAAAATTGTTGTTTTGCTCCGGATCCATGACCTCGAGCAGGGCCGAGGCCGGGTCCCCCCGGAAATCGCGGCCGAGTTTGTCGATTTCGTCCAGCATGAAGACCGGGCGGCGGCTCTGGGCGCGTTTAATCTCCTGAATGATTTTCCCGGGCATGGCCCCTAGATAGGTGCGGCGATGTCCTCTGATCTCGGCTTCATCATGAACCCCGCCCAGGGAGACGCGGATGAACTTGCGGCCCATGGCGCGGGCGATTGATTTGCCAAGCGAGGTTTTTCCCACTCCGGGAGGACCCAGCAGGCAGATGATCGGCCCTTTCATGGCGCGGTTGAGCTGGCGTACAGCCAGATGTTCAAGAATTCTCTCCTTGACCTTTTCCAGGCCGAAATGGTCTTCGTCGAGAATCTTTTCGGCCTGATTGAGATCAAGATTATCCTGGTCCTCGTCGAGCCAGGGGAGTTCGGCCAGATATTCAAGGTAGGCAAGGATTCCCTGGAAATCGGGAGAACTCGGATTCATGCGTTCAAGGCGCTGCAGTTCTTTGTTGAGATTTCGCTGTGTCTGCGGATCGAGGTTCAAAGACTCGATCTTGTTCTTGAGTTCGGCGAGTTCTTCGTTGTCGTTATCCGGGCGGGTTATGCCGGAGGCTATTTTGGGCCAGGGGCGCGGGGCGAGATTTTCGGGGGAGCGGGAACTCTGTTCCAGCTTTGCCCGTCTGTCGTAAAGCAGTTGGTGTACCAGTTTAAGGCGATCGCCGGGGTTGATCAGGGCAAGGGCTTGTTGTTGAAGAGGAAAATCGGGTTGCAGATAGATGACGATGAGATCGGCCAGGTGTCCGGGATGGTTGATGCGGTCCATCAGGTTCAAGGCCGCTTCCGGCAAAGGTTGGCCCGCCGCACAGCAGGAGCGCAGCAAGGCGGCGCAGCTTTCCATGAGCATCCGGGCCAGACTGTCGTTGCTTTGCAGGTTTTCATGGGTCCCGGCGATTAGGGCTAAAAGAGGGGGTTGGTTCTCGAGCAGGCGCAGAAAAGAGATTCGGCAGACTCCTTCGAGAACCGTTTCCAGACCACCCCCGCCGGTTTTGGTGGCCCGGGTTACTCGGCAGGCGGTGCCTGTCGGATAAATTTGGTCATAAGTGAGGGGGCCACTTTCGGGGCGGATTAAATTGGCGACCCCCAAAAGCAGATTCTGTTCATGGCATTTGAGCAGCAGCTCAATATCTTCCCGGCGCTGGGCCGTAATTGTTACCGACAGCAGGGGAAAGATTACAATGCGGTGTAACAGCAGAAGATTGAGACGGTCTGGCAAAAGTTGTACTGAATGAGCATTCACGGAAACGGCTACCTTCTGGCAAGGGTTGTCTGATGGGAGGAATGTAGGTTTTCGGCCAAGTTTTGTCAAGTTTATAGATTTCGTAAGATTTCTTGCCGGAAGGCAGGGAAACGTATAAGATGAAAGAGGCTCTACAGGTGAATGCCGTTGCATTCTGCTGAGACTTACGAATCACGGCAAGGAGGGTTTATGGACTGCCGGGAATGTAAATTAACGATTGCGGATGAGAGTCTGACCACTTGTCCGGTGTGCGGCGGGCCTTTACAGCCCGGGACGAATGAGGTGGCGGCCTCTCAAACAGAGGAAGAAGGCGGTGCCGGCGCGGATGCCGGAGAAGGCGGGCTTGATTTTTACCAGAAATCAGTTGCGCAGGCAGATGATTTCTGTTTGGCGGATTTTGGACTTGAACCGTCGCCGCCGAACCAGAAGGATGAGGGTGATATTCTGGAGCTGGCCGATTTGTGGGCCGATAAGGATCTGGATACGGAGCTTGAAGGCCTGCTGGCCGATACCTTTTTGTTGTCCGCAGATTTGTCGCCCTCGGAGAAGGCGGAGTCCGGGGTTGAGTTAGAGAACCTGGTCGAGTTTGCCGCGCAGGAGCCAGATCCTGCCGAGCCCGGCAAGGGCTTTCATGCCGCCGAAAAGCGACCAAAAACCTTGCTTGGCGGCGTTGAACCCTTTGCTGATAAGCCTGAGCCGAAAATCATTTCTTCTGCGGCGCGTTTTTCGGGACTCAGGGGCTACGTTTTGTTGCTGCTGTTACTTTTCGTTGGCGTTGCCGGGGGCTGGTTTTTTTTTCGTGGGAAAATGACCGGTTTCAAGGAGGGCGGCTTGAGGGCACGCCCTGAAGCGGAATCCGCGCAGGTGTCAAACTCCAGGCCCGAAGCCAGGGCTCTGACTCTGGCCGTGGCGGCCAGCGGCCCGGAAAATTCCGAGCCTGTGGGTACTAAGGCTTCCGGGCTTTCCGCCGAGCCGGTAGAAAACGCGAAAAGCTTAACCGGGGATGGCGGGGCTGAAGACAAAAGCGTTGGGGTGCCTAGAAATCCAGCCGTGCCCAGGGAGGCGGGCGCAATTGTTGATCAGGTCGAGAGTCCGCAAGTGGAAGCCGAACTTCCCCCGCCGCCGGCTCAGGAGCTTTCCGTCTCCGTGGTTTCCCGGCCCCGGGCGCTCGTTTCCGCCGACTCCACGGGGACGGGAGCGCCGTCTCCGGCTAAAGACGGGTTAAAACCGGCTGAGGAACCGGCCGCCAGCTCAGCTGTAAGTCCGCCGCAGGCCGTGGCGGTGATGGTGCCGGAAAGTCGAAAAGCTGAGGTCGCTTTGTCGGCCGAGTCTGCCTTCGGGGAAAGGGCAAGCGTCGCGGAACAATCAGCGGCAGATTCTTTTGCTGTTCATATTGGTTCCTTTGCGAGCCGTGAAGGGGCCGGTCGCCAGGCGAAAATGTTGGAGAAAAAGGGTTTTACGGTTTTTCTGATGGAGGTTGATCTTGGCGCCAAGGGCCTCTGGTGGCGGGTCATGGTGCCGGGGGGGATGAGCCTGGAGGATGCAAAAGCGGTTCAGTTGCGTTTGAAAGAACGATGCCCGCGTGAGGACAGTTACATTCGTAGGTTGAAATAAATGCGCTGTTTGTTGAGGCGCGGATCAGAGGGTTGAAAGCCGCTCGAAGCGAGGTATCTGATGGTCGTCGGCAGTGGGGCTTTGATATATTTCAATCGGGCTGGTGAACGGCGCTTTTGCCAGGCAGACTTTGATTCTGGGCAGATCCACGCTTCTGGCGGCCAGGCACATGCCGCAGTCGGAGCTGATGACGCGGGGTACTGGTTGCATATCGATGGCCAGTCCGTCCTGTAAAAGCAGTTCTTCGGCCAGCATAACATTGTGGATTGAGTGAAAAATAAGACGCAGATCCATCTTCGAAGCGGGATTCAAGTTTTCTCTCCCGCAATTTCAGCGACCGCGTTGATCACGGCATCCATTTCTTCCAGGCAGTTGAAATAGCCCGGGGCCAGGCGTACCGCGCCTTGTGGCCAGGTGCCGATGCTCTGATGGGCGCGGGGGGCGCAATGCAGGCCGACCCGGGTGAGGATCGAGAATTCTCGGTCCAGACGAAAACCTATTTCCGAGGGGCTCAGCCCTTTGATGGAAAAGGAAAACAAGGGCACCCGTTGTTCTTCCGCGAAAGGTCCGTGCAGACTCAGGTTCGCAATTTGCCGCAGTCCGGATTCCAGTCTGGCGATTAGCTTCTGTTCGTGGCGCTGAATCTGGGCGAGACCGGTTTTTTCAATGAATTCAATGCCGGCTTTCAATCCGGCTAGTCCCATGGTGTTGGGGGTCCCACTTTCATAGCAGTCGGGGCGGAAATCGGGTTGTTCTTCGTTCTCCGAACGACTGCCGGTGCCGCCGAAAATCAGGGGCGTGGCCGGGCAATCCGGCCTGATGTAGAAACCTCCGGTACCCGAAGGGCCATAAAGGCTTTTATGGCCGGTGAAACAGAAAATATCAGGGTCCAGTGCTTGGAGATCGATCGCGCAGGCGCCGGCACTCTGCGCGCCGTCGACTACCGAGATGATTCCATGTTTTCGGAACAGCGGCAGCATCTGCGCGAGTGGAGCCAGGCTTCCGGTAACGTTGGAAGCATGATTGATCACCGCCAGACGGTAGTTTTTCGTGGCGCACCATCGTTCGAGCAGATTCAGATCGTAGTGGCTGCCGGCGTTTCCCGGTAAGATGTCGATGGTAATTTTATGGCTTTTCTGAAGCTGGCGCAGAGGGCGCATGACCGAGTTATGTTCCAGACTGCCGGTCAGAACCCGGTCGCCGGGACGAAGCAGGCCGAACAGGGCCAGATTCAAGGAAGCGGTGGCGTTCTGGGTAAAAATAATGTTTCCCGAATCGTCGAGTCTGAAAAGACGGGCCACCGCCCGACGGGTCTGAAACAGGAGACGACCGGCGGCGGCAGCCAGCTGATGTCCGGAACGGCCTGGGCTGGCGCCGACGTTGTCAAGATAGTCTGAGATCGCGGCTTTCACCCCTTCCGGTTTGGGGTGCGAGGTGGCGGCATTATCAAGATAGATCACAGTTTGACCACCCGCTCGGAACCGGACAGTAAGCCGGCTATTTCAAACATATTCGAGACTTGGCCGACGGCGAGTTTATCCTTGAGGTTGTAAAAATCAAGGCAGGTGCCGCAGACCAGGACTTTACATCCGGCGGCGGCAAGATCCTGGATGGTTTTGAGTTCCGCTGAATCGGCGACCGTCAGATAGACGCCGCGATTGACAAAAATCAGGCTTTCCGGAAGACGGTCGAGCTCGGGCAGGGTTTTCAGGAAAGCTTTCATGAGCAGGCGGCCGAGTTTCTCTTCACCCTGGCCCATGCAGCAGTTGTCAATATAGATTTGGTAGCTGTTTTTCGGTTCGGCCTGCGCGATGGTCGGCAGCTCGCAGCTAAAACCGCGGGCCAGGGTCAGGGCGAAACTGCCATCGGGCAGATTCTCACAGCTTGCGGTAAATCCCTGACTTTCAGCGAAACGACTTACATTCGCCAACGCCGCCGAATTGTCGAGAAGAACCGAAATTATTGCCTCGGCTTCCGGATCGGTCAGGCCCAGGATGGCTTTTCTGGTTTCTATTACCGGAATCGGGCAGCTTTTGCCTTTAAGGTTAAGCTCGATGGTGTTTGGAAAGTTCATTTTTATTTCCAGTCTAAGTCCTAAGATCTGTTTTTTTCAGGTTCTTGATGGAAGAATCGCATGTTTTCTATCGATTTTCACTCTCTTTGGCAAATAGTTTTTATCGATCGACTCTGCCTTGTCGATATTATTGACCGATAACGGGGCTATCTTTTGCCGCAGAATTATTGAATGACGTTGACTTTACAGGAGATTATTGCTATAGGCTCCCTTCATCCCTCGTGGGGCGATTTCTAGGCGAGGTTTTTTGAGGAAGTGTCTCTGTCACTGGTGGGCAGCCTGGACTTCAAATCCAGTGTTTTCGGCTGATAACCGGAAAGGTGGGTTCGATTCCCATACACTTCCGCCATAACTTGCCGTTCGACGTCGCAGGATTTGTGGCTTTGTTTATCCTTCAGCCAAGTTTTTTCCCGGCCGCTGCCGGGTCAGGGAGTGCATATGTTTGGTATCGGAATCCCCGAGCTGGTTATCATTCTGATAATAATCCTGATTATTTTCGGTACCGGGAAACTGCCGGAAATCGGTGGCGCACTGGGAAAGGGCATTCGTAATTTCAGGAAGGCTTCTCACGAAAAACCGGATGAGATCGATGTTACCCCGGAAAAGGACCAGTCAAAGGACGCCGATAAGAATGAGAAGATCTCCGGATCGAATAACTGACGCCGATAGATGGTTGCAACTGATGTCTTAGTAGGTTTTGGCAGTAATCTCGGGGATCGCTGTGGTTTGATAAATCAAGCCTTGAAAAGGCTCGCTGATTTGCCGGAAACCTCTCTCCTGAAGATTTCTTCCCTTTATGAAAGCGCCCCGGTGGGTTGCTTGGCACAGGGGGCTTTTCTTAATGGCGTGGTGATGCTGCGGACTTTTCTGGAACCGCGGCCACTGCTGGAGCGTTTGCTTGAAATTGAGAACCTTCTGGGGCGGGTTCGCAAACAGCGCTGGGGGCCGAGAACCATCGACCTCGATCTTCTTTTCTATGGTCATGCAGAGATTGTTGAAGCTTCTCTGACGGTGCCGCACCCGGAGATCAACCAGCGTCTTTTTGTGCTTGAGCCCCTTTGTGAGGTGGCGCCGGAATGGACAGGCCCGATAGGTAAGGTTGCCGATCAACTGCGAATTTATCGAGAATTAAATCCGGAGGCATCAGCCTGCTGGGTGGTGGCGGCACCAGCGGTGCCGGATGTTAGAAAGGTAACAGATGGAATTTTTTATCGATACAGCCAATCTTGAGGAAATTCGGGAGGCCATGAATTATGGCCTGGTTGATGGGGTGACGACCAACCCTTCCCTGGTTGCGAAGGAAGGGTTTGATTTTTTTACCGGGATCAGCGAAATTGCCGCTTTGGTGCCGGGCCCGGTCAGCGCCGAAGTCATTTCCCTGCGTTCTGAAGAGATGGTTGCCGAGGCCCGGAAACTGAAGGCTCTGGGCGAGAATATTGTTATCAAGGTACCGATGCTGCCGGAAGGTTTGAAGGCCGTCAAAGAGCTTACCGCGCTGGGCATTAAAACGAATGTCACGCTGATCTTCTCGCCCCTGCAGGCTTTACTGGCCGCCAAAGCCGGGGCGACTTACGTCAGTCCCTTTGTCGGACGCCTCGATGATATCGGCACGGATGGCATGGAACTGGTTCGTCAGATCGCGGTGATTTATGATAATTACGGTTATCTGACCAAGATCATTGTGGCCAGTATCAGACATCCCCAGCATGTTCTAGCGGCGGCCGAACTGGGCGCCGATGTCTGTACGATCCCTTTTAAGGTGATCATGCAGTTGGCTCAGCACCCCCTGACTGATATCGGAGTTGAGCGGTTTTTGGCGGATTGGCGTAAACTTGAGCAACAACGGGCCTGATCATGAAACAACAGTTTCGGCCGATATTCGCTTTTGTCCTTCTGCCGGTACTGTTGTTTTGTGGATGCAAGGTGCCGTTGGATGATCGTCAGGCCGTCGTTGAAGTTAAAAATCAAGTGGCGAGTCTGGAAAAGACTCTGGCGGAATCCGTTATGGTGCAGCAAGCGCTGCAAAAACAGGTTGAAGACCTGCAGCGACGTTTCGATGAGGCCAGGGATCAGCTTCTAAAGCAGGATCAAAGAATCAGGGTCCTGGTGGAGGAGGCAACTGAAGGTCGTGAACAGCGAAGCTCTCGGGAAAAACTTGTTGAGCGGGCAGAAAAGGTTGTCGAACCTCGGCTTGAGAGCTCGGCGGCGTTGCCAGGCGGGGCTCATGAGCGGCTCTATGAAGATTCGCTGACCGCATACCGGAATGGTGACTACGAGACTTCGGTTAAGCTTTTCGCTGCCTATCTCAGGGATTTTCCCGATTCTTCCCGTGCCGCTAATGCCAGGTATTGGTTGGGAGAAAGTTATTATTCGCTGGCCCAGTATGCTCAGGCGATCAGTGAATTTAAACGGGTGCAAAGCGATTTTCCGAAGAGTCCCAAGGTTCCGGATGCTCTTCTGAAGATCGCTATGTCATTTCAGGCGATCGGTGGTTTCGACGCGGCCCGGGCGACGTATGCGGCGCTCATACAAAAATATCCCGCCAGCAGCAGTGCCGCAAAGGCGAAAAAAGCTCTTGCCAACTTTGAATAGACCTTGACAAAGCGCCGCTGATTGATTATACGGTGCATTCCTTTTTTTAAGATTTTTCGGCCGGAGTCTATCTCGGTTATGAAAATAAATTAATAGCCACAGGATATATGGAGGAGTAACGGGTAATGTATGCCGTTTTGCGTACCGGAGGGAAACAATACAGGGTTGCTTCCGGGGATTTGATTGAGATCGAAAGAGTTGCCGGCGAAGCTGGCGATACGGTTGAGTTTGCGGAGGTTTTGAGCCTGATTGATGACTCTGAGGTCAAGGTTGGCACTCCTCTGCTTGAAGGAGTTCTAGTCAAAGGCGAGATTGTTTCCCAAAAACGGGGAGATAAGATTCTGGTGTTTAAATCCAAACGTCGCAAAGGCAGCCGTAAGCGTCAGGGACATCGTCAGGAATTGACCCAGTTGCGGATAACCGAGGTCAGCGCTTAACAGGGAGATTGAAATGGCTCATAAGAAAGGCGGCGGCAGTACCAGTAACGGTCGCGATAGCATAGGTAAAAGGCTTGGAGTGAAACGCTACGGCGGCGAAGCGGTGATCGCCGGCAATATTCTCGTGCGGCAGCGGGGAACTAAGATCCATCCCGGGAACAATGTCGGGCGCGGTAAGGATGACACCCTGTTTGCCAAGGCAGATGGCGTGGTTCGTTTTGAGCGGCTTGACAAAACCCGTAAAAAAGTCAGCGTTTATCCAGTGGCCGTCTGATAAGACTCTGTAAGGCAGTT
>DSCM01000094.1 GCA_011049115.1 Pseudomonadota bacterium | reverse complement strand
TGACTTTGCCCTGCTCTTTGCGGTTTTCAACGATTTGGAGATATTCGTACTTGCCGGATTTTTTGACTCGAGCGAACATGGGGAACCTCTTTCGTTAAAGACACCCCACTTTTAGCGATTATTCTCATATTAGTAAAGATATATATTTTATTCTGTGGCACTATCTTTTTGGTTTTTTGCCAACCCGGCATCGCTGAAAGCTAAGTATAGCAACAAATTTATTTTCTAACGCCGTTTCAACTGTCAAAGATCAGTATGAATGTTACCCCCCGCTACGACCAAACCCAAAAGCATTCCGACTGAATCCACCTTCACTTTCACATAGAAGATTGACATTGTCTGCCGGCATCGGGTATGTAACCGCAAAATGCCGGAACAAACCCGATACCGGTTTCTTTTGCCCTGAACCTGCGACACCGGCGCCATTGCCGCCCTGGTATAAAAGAATAGTTTTAGCAGCCGCCTGCAAGAAACCATGTCAGCCACCTTTTCAAGGGAGCAGTAGGATGAAAAAAATCTTCTGGTTATTATTGTTGGTCATGTTTTTTACAGGTGCCTGTTCCGCTACCCGGATAACCGGAATCCAGCAGAATCAGGAGAACGGCAACCAAAACTTTAAAAATATTCTCGTGGTCAGCCTTTTCCTGGACGAGAACATCGGCCGTCAAAGTGAACTCGCCCTGCTCCACGAACTCAGGGACAAAGGCGTGGCCGCCACTGCGGGTCATACCGTCTTACCGGCCGGCAATCGCTCTTCGGTTGAAAACATTACCGAAATTATCGGCCGGCATTCATTTGACGGCATTCTGCTCTCTCGCATAGTTGACAAATTTGCCGAAACTCGAATCACGGCAAAAGGAAACTGCGAAAATCGCTGGGACAGTGACTACCGGGAAAACCGAAGATATTCGCTGTCGCATTGTCCCCCAGGCTCACAAACCTCGACCACCGCGGTCTACGCCCTGGAATCCAACCTCTACCGGGCCCAGGATGGTGCTCTGACAATTTCGCTGACCTCCGAAACCTCGATCGATCGGCCGACCAAAAAACTGATCCAGGGCTTTGCCCAAGCGGTAGTCAAGCATCTGGCCGCAGCCGGCATGTTTGCCGAACAAAACTAATGCGGGAGCGAGTCCCGCAACCCAAAGAGGTCTTCACAGCCCGCAAATAAGTGCTCTTATCAGAACATTTTCTTGTTTTTGCGGTTGGAATAATATTGAAAAAAAACAAGATAATAACCTGTAAGGCACTAAAACCGGAGAATTGATTATGAAACGTAATCGGGATGCAGTGATCGTCGCCCTGGGACGCAGCGCCATCGGGGATTTCGGTGGATCGTTGAAATCTCTGCGGGCGCATCAGCTTGGGGCGCAGGTAATCAGAGGCGTTTTGGACCGGGTCCCGGAGATCGATCCGGGTGAACTTGATGATGTGATCATGGGAGACTGTGTGCAGTGTCCGGACGAAGCCAACACGGCACGCACCGCGGCTCTGGCGGCCGGCATTCCGGCCGCCGTGCCCGCAGTCACGATTCAGCGGCAATGTTCCAGTGCCATGGAAGCCCTGGCTCAGGCCGCCAACAAAATTCGTCTGGGGGATGCCGAATTAATTCTGGCCGGAGGCATGGAATCGATGTCAAACGCCTTTTACTGCCTGCCCGCCGCCCGTTGGGGCGCCCGTCTGCAACATGGCCAGATGATGGACTCGATGTGGGAGTTGCTCCATTCCGGCTCCACCCTGCTCGAACCTCCGGGCTTTATCATGGGGCAGACGGCCGAAAATCTGGCCCGCCAATATAATATTTCCCGCCGTGAACAGGATATCATCGCCCTGCGCAGCCACCATAACGCTGAAAACGCGATTGATCGAGGAAATTTCAAGGCCGAAATCATTCCCCTGACCATTCCCCGAAAAAAAAACACGCCTCTGATTTTTGCCGAGGATGAACATTCACGCCGGGGTTTGACCATGACCGAGCTCGAAAAGCTCAGGCCGGTTTTCGCCCGGGACGGCACCGTGACCGCCGGTAACGCCTCCGGCCTCAATGATGGAGCCGCCGTTTGCCTGCTTGCCAGCCGGGAAAAGGCAGTCGCCCTGAAACTGCCGGTTCTGGCCCGGATTCACTCCTTTGCGGTTGCGGGTTGCGACCCGAAAATTATGGGCTGGGGCCCGGTACCGGCGACCCGGAAGCTATTGCAGAAAACCGGCTGCCGGCTTTCCGATATCGAACTTATCGAACTTAACGAAGCCTTCGCCGCCCAGTACCTGGCCTGCGAGCAGGGACTAGGTTTAAACCGCGAGATTACCAATGTCAACGGCTCCGGCATCGGCCTGGGGCACCCGGTCGGCTGTACCGGCGCCCGCATCGTGATTTCTCTTTTACAGGAAATGAAGCGCCGAAATCTGACCCTGGGTCTGGCCAGCCTCTGCGTCGGGGGAGGAATGGGTATGAGCATGTTGCTTGAAAATGAATAGGAGATCTGTAAATCTAAATCCACAAATTAGGTATTGATTTACGCCACGGTTTGTGACAAGAAGCAGGTTACGCTGTCTTAAAGGATGACACGATGGGAAAATGACGGCGAAACCTGGTTTTTGCCGTCATTTTCCAAGATTTTTGACGAGCTGGGAAATCAGCTCACGAATCTTGAGGGTGGCCCGGCCGGTTTTCTATTCCCCTATTTTCAAAAACCGAGGTTTCGGAATGGACTTTAACACGGCGCTGCAACTTCAGATTGAAGGCTATCCCGGTCGTTTAAAAAGTTATCTGGTGGGCAAGGAAGAAGGGAATTATCTGCTGATCAAGATTCCCTGGCTTAAAAACCCGGAAAAATTTTTCCGGCAAGGCCAGGAATTGATTATCCGCTACGTGTATCAGGGCTGCGCCTTTGGCTTCAAAACGCAGGTGATTTTACCCCTGTTTGATACCTTCAATGTCGTCTTTGTCAGATTCCCCACAACGATTGAAGATTTCAATCTGAGAATTCACAAAAGATTTGAATGTAGCCTGCCGGCGCGCCTGGAGGTTGTCACCCGACACCAGAACCGGCAAATGCGGTTCAAGGCCATGGTGAACGACATCAGTAAAGGCGGTTGCCGGCTGACCATCAGCTTGCAGGAACTTGAATGGTCAAAGGATCCCATCAAAATCAGAGCCGAGGTTTCACTGTTTCTTTCCTTGCCTGGAGTGGATGGCGAGCTTTTTCTGCAAAGCGCGGTGCGAAGCCTGGCGCAGGACGATGACGCCATGGCCCTGGGCCTCCAGTTTCTTGACCTGACAGGAAAGAACCGCGTCCAACTGGACAGATTCCTTGCGCTCAACCAATCATAAAATTCCGGTCGTGGTCAAGCGCGAGCGCCACACCACTTTCCCGAAACGCCATCACACCCCGAGAACAGACAACAGCACGGTCAGGCTCAAAGCGCTCAGCAGGGTTGAAACCAGAATGGTTCCGGCGACCATCTCCGGATGGGTATCGTAATTGACGGCATAGAGCAGAGGAATTATCGCCGCCGGGGTACTGGTCTGCAGAATCAACACCTTCCGGGGCAGGCCATGAATCCCGAGCACGGCGCAAAGCAGGGTCGCCAGCAACGGTGAGACCACCAGCCGCAACAGGCTGCTGATCCCGATTGCCGGCAGATCGCCCTTGATCCGGGTGCGGGCCAGCTGCATGCCGAGCAGCATCAACAGGCCGGGAATTGCCGCCTGCCCGACCATGTCCACGGCCTTGAAAACAATCCCGGGCAGGGGCCAGCTGAAACAGCGCCAGACGGTCGCCAGAATAATCGCATAAAAAAGCGGCACCCTGAACATCTCCAGCAGGGCTTTGGCGGGATTGTCGCGGCCTCGCGAAGCGATGTAAACGGCCAGGGTACCCAGGGGAAACGTAAACAGCACCAGGACGATGACTCCATAGGCCAGGCCTTCCGGCCCATACGCGAAAAGCACCAACGGAAGCCCGTAATTTCCGCTGTTCATCATGATGGTGGTCAGGGAAAAGGCACTCTGACGACCTGCGTCAAGCTTCAGCAGGCGCCCGGCCAGCAGGGAGAGGCCCCAGAAGCTCAAGGTCAGGAGAAGCATAAAGAGAATCGCCTTGGGCAAGAAAACGCTCATCTGGGAATGCTCCTTGAGCAGGCCGGCGAAAATCAGACAGGGAGTAAAGAAATAAAGGGTCAGATTGGAAATCGACTTAAAGTCCGGCTGCTTGAGTTTTTCAAAAAGCACTCCGAGACCAATAATCATAAAGATTGGCAACAGGATATTGACAAAAACCATGGATATTGTCTCCGCAGCCCGGGGTTCAGAGCCCGCATTGACGGGTTAAAAACCGCCTCCGAATTCAATCGCGATATAAAAACCTTGTCAACCTTTCAATAAAACGCAAGGCCTGCGGGAAACCCGCTCACCCCAGTTCAAAAGTCGTGATGCCGTACATCCGTTCCAGGCTCAGTTGTGGACATCTGCCCCTATACATGCGCGCCGTTTCAAAAACAGGGGTCAGCCGGTGACGCTCGACCAAGGCGCGCGCCGCGGCATTTATTTCCGGCACGTCAAGAAAAACTGAAGCCGCCTCGGGAGCATGGGCTTTCAAGGCCAGAAAAAGCTCTTCCGCCAACTCGGGCGTATCTGCAAACAGCGGCCCGAGTTTGTAGCCGGAGCGACAAGCCCGCAGCACCCCATAACCCGACAGCCGGCCGTCCCGCCCCCGAACCCCAAGCGCCGTGCTTTGGGGCTGCGCGAACCAGCTTTCGAGAAACCCCCGGCGGTCGGCCGGAAAAAAAACGGTCATAGGCACAGATTTCAGCCAGGGGAATGGTCGAAAGCGGAACCATCCGCAAATTCTCCGGCAAAGGACCGCCCCCTTTCCCCTGACAGCGAATGTTTCTCCAAGCCAGGTTAAATCCGCTTTTCCGGTAGTTACCCTGCTGGGACACGACCCCGTCGAGACCAAGGCAAAGCCCTCCGGAACCATTGAGAGCTGCATTCCAGAGGCGCAGACCGTAACCGCGACCGCGAAGCTCTGGCTTGACCATATAAAAACCGACAAAACCCGATGATGCGTCGTACTTCACTACAGAAATCATGGCCACCGGCTGATTATTGACCAGACCGATGAAAAAGCCCTGAGGATCAGCGGCAAAAAAACAATCCGCATCGAACCACCCGGGGTTCCAGCCTTCCTCCGCGGCCCAGTCGATGGCAATATCCAATTCCGACCGCGTCATCAGTCTGATGACAAATTCACTATCCGCCATAAATTTTCTCCTGACCCCAAAACGACGACCACCGGCTTTCCCCTTGCCAACAAATCCGACTTTATAGTAAGGGTTGATCTCTTTCTGAAAAAAACCGACCACCGGGAGACTGGCTAAGATGCAGACCGAATACCGAATCAAGAGTTTACAGGAAAAAATGCGGGAACACAAGCTGCCCGCAGCCCTGCTGTTTTATTCTTGCGACGTGTTCTACTACACCGGTACCTCCCAGCCCGCGTATCTTGCTGTCCTGCCCCAGGAGTACTTTCTTTTTGTCAAAAGCGGATTTGAGTTCGCCCGGCGTGAGAGTTTTCTTCCTCGGGAAAGGATCAAGGCCGAACGCCGCCTGGAAAATATTTTCCGAGAGCTGTCCTCGCAACTGGCCTCCAGCAGAACCATCGGCACTGAACTGGATATCCTGACCGTGGAAGCTCTCAATAAATTCAACCTGATTTTTTCCGGCTACGAGTTCACCAATATTTCGCCCCTGATTCTGGATCAACGCAAGACCAAGGACGCGACGGAAATCGAAAGCATCAAGGGCCGCCTGCGCCGCGGTCGACATGGGCCACCAAGCGGTTCTGGCGACCTTACGAAAAGGCTGTACTGAGCTGGAACTGGCCGCTGCGGTTGAGAATGCGCAGCGGCTGGCCGGACATGAAGGAACTTTTTTCATGAGGCTGCCGGATTTTTTCATGGGCCGGGGACCACTTAGCTCAGGACCCAACCTGGCTGAATTCAGCGGGGTGGTTTTGAGCGTCACCGGGGTGGGCCTGAGTCCGGCGGTCCCGGCCGGCCCGTCCAGAAGAGTCATCAGAAAAGGCGATCTGGTCGTGGTCGACATTCCCACCCTGGTCGAAGGATACCATGCGGACCAGTCAAGGACCTATTGCGTGGGAAAGGCCGACAATCAGATTCGCGACCTGTACAAAAATCTGAAAATGATCGCCGACCGAGTGCTAGCAAACCTCGCGCCGGGCGTAAAATGCAGCGAGCTCTTTCACTTAGCCATGGATCAGGCCGCCAAACTGAAAGTCTCGGATGCCTTTTTGAATTTCGGGAACAACCGGAAAAGCCATATGGTTGGTCATGGCGTCGGGCTGGAATGCTCCGAGCCGCCGGTTATCTCCGCAACCAACCATGTCGAGCTGGAGGAAAATTACGTCATGGCCCTTGAAATCCACATGTACAGGGAAAAGGTGGGGGTCGTTAAGCTGGAAGACATGCTCCTCATCACCCATAACGGCGCTGAGCTTCTAAGTAAAAGTCCGAGACAGCTTTTGGAGTTGGGAGCATACGCTTCGCCCCGGCGGTAAAAATTTTCATGCCCGAATTTCGAAAAGACACCGCGCACGCCCTAAAGTCTTACTGACCGCCAGAAGCGAGCCTCTCTTCCGCGAAAGGCCGTGGTCTCTGGTTCAGACGCGGCCCCGCCCGAACCAAAGACCACAAAGCGCCCTGCAACCTAGCCAATCGCTTCCGGACCGGTATCACCGGTCCGGATCCGGTAGCATCTTTCTAAATTGATGACAAAAATCTTGCCAT
>DSCM01000093.1 GCA_011049115.1 Pseudomonadota bacterium | reverse complement strand
GTAGAGGTAAATGTATGATCGATGATCTCGCGTTCAATGAAACCTTACGGGTGATTTATCAGCGTCGCAGTATTCGTCAGTTCGAGGAGCGTCCCGTTGCCGATGCCCTGATTCGAATGGTGTTGGATGCCGCCAACCAGGCACCTTCCGCTCACAATCAGCAGTCCTGGAAATTTATCATTGTCCGGGACGAGAGGAAGCAGCAGCTCGCTCGCCTGGTCACCGCCCGGGCGGCGGATTTTCCCAAACCTTTGTCCTCGATTTTAAGAATGGCGGCCCGCAGTATCGGCAGCGCCGCGGTGGTGGTGGCCGCGATGAATACCGGCGCCCTGATCGCGCACGGCCGGGAGCTTTTTAAGATCGAGCCCGGACTTGCCGCCGACTTCTTTCGCACCATGGAAATTCAGAGTTCGGCGGCGGCTATGGAAAATCTTCTGCTGGCCGCGACTTCCCTGGGTCTGGGCAGTGTCTGGCTCGGGGTTCTTTTTCTGATCAAGAACGAGATTCTCGCTTTTCTCGGGGAAAAAGAGGGGGAGTTCATGGCAGTGATTCCTCTGGGTTACCCGCTGCGCAGCCGTCCTTCCGGCCCCCGGAAACGTTCGCTTGAATATGTGGTTGAAGGTTTGTAGATGGGTGGCCATGATCCTTGCCTTGTCGGTATTGTCCTGCCGCCCGCCGGGCGGCTCCCGACGAAAACCGTTGCTTTTGCAAAACGGCAAGGCAAGCAGGTGCGATTGAAAATGAAAGTGGGGCAGACGGGAAAAGAGGCGGTGGATGAATAAGAAAATCGCGGTAATCGGCGGCAGCGGCCTGTTCGCCCTGGAACTTTTTCAGGGGCTTGAGGCATGCCACCTGGCTACAATTTACGGCAAGGTCAAAGTGACCTGCGGCGCGGAGCTTTTGTTTCTGCAGAGGCACGGAGAACCGCCGCGCCCGCCGCATCGAATCAATCATCATGCCAATCTCAAGGCCCTGCACGACTGGGGGGCCGATTATATTGTGGCGGTCAATTCAACCGGCAGTCTGCGACGTGAACTGGAGCCCGGGACCCTGCTGGTGCCGGACGACTATTTTAATCCCTGGGCGATCAAAACCTTTCATGACGAAGAACTGGTCTTTGCCACGCCGGGGCTTTCGCAGACGGTGCGCCGGGCTTTGCTGGCGGCGGCTGCGGAGCTGGAGGTGGCGGTGGTTGACGGCGGCGTTTACATTCAGACAACCGGACCCCGCTTTGAAACCCGGGCCGAGGTTCGAGTACTGGCGGGCTGGGGCAGCCTGGTCGGCATGACCATGGCCAGTGAAGCCACCCTGGCTTGTGAACTGGGGTTGCCCTACGCCTCGCTTTGCGTGATTGACAATTATGCCAACGGAATCTGTGCGCAGGTAGTTGATTTTAAGGACATTGAAAAAGAACAGCGGCGGAACGCGCAGCTTTTGGCCCGCCTGCTGCCGGTCGCCATCGGGCAATTGCAAAGGAGTCTTGTATGAGTTTACTGCTGCGGCAGGTGGTATTTGAAGGTGAAACCGTCGATCTTCTGATCGCCGCCGGCCTGATTCAGAAGATTGCGCCGTCGCCGGCGGATTTCAGTGCGGATGAGGTTTTGGAAGGTGGTGGTCTGACCGTGGTTCCCGGGCTTTACAACGGGCATACCCATGCCGCCATGTCCCTGATGCGCGGTTACGCCGATGACATGGAATTACAAAGCTGGTTGACGACCAAAATCTGGCCCCTGGAAGAAAAACTGACCGAAGAGCTGGTCTATCATGGGACGCGGCTGGCCTGTCTGGAGATGATTAAAAGCGGCACGGTTTTTTTTAATGATATGTATTGGCATTTTCACGGTACCGCCCGTGCGGTGGAGGAAATGGGCCTGCGGGCGGCGTTGAGCGCGGTGATTATCGATCTCAATGACCCCGGCAGACTGGCTGAGCAGATTGCCGTCAATCGCGACCTCTATCAGGCGAGCCGCGATTTTTCCGACCGGCTTCAGTTTGTTCTCGGCCCGCACGCGATCTACACGGTTTCGCGGGCCGGGCTCGAATGGGTGCGGGATTTCGCGGCCGAACATGATCTGATGATCCATCTGCATCTTTCCGAAACCGAGCCGGAGGTTAAGAATTCCCTGACCGCTTTCGGCTGCCGGCCGGTATCCTATCTGGCGCAGCTGGGGCTGTTAAGTGAGCGTCTGGTGGCGGCTCATGCGGTCTGGCTGGATCGCGATGAGATCGCCTTGCTGGAAAAAAACCAGGTCCGGGTTATCAATAACCCGACGTCCAATATGAAGCTTGCCGTCGGCAAAACCTTCGCCTATCGTCATTTTGTCGAACATGGTGTCCTGGTTGGCTTGGGGACCGACGGCTGCGCCAGCAACAATAATCTGGATATGTTCGAGACGATGAAGATTTCGGCCCTGTTGCAGAAGTTCGCCGTTCATGACCCGACCGTGCAGCCGGCTTCCGCGGTCTGGCGCATGGCGACCGCCGCCGGGGCCGCGATTTTTGGTCTGCGGGGCGGGGAAATCGGCGTCGGCCGGCCGGCGGATCTGTTGCTCATCGACAGGGAAAGACCGGAAATGGCGCCCGGCCACAACTTGATCTCGGATCTGGTTTATTCGGCCTCCGGCGCCGTGGTCGATACCACGATCGTCGCCGGCCGGGTGCTGATGCACCAGCGGCGGGTGCCGGGGGAAAAAGAAATCATCGCTGAAGCCCGCGCCGCCGTCCGGCAGTTGTTGCGCTAGCGACGCTCGTATAATCACGGCGTTTAGAACCTTACAGAACATTTTCTTGTTTTTTTCAACAATTTTTTCAACCACAAAAACAAGAAAATGTTCTGATAAGAGCACTTATTTGCGGGCCGTAAGGGCCCTTTGGGTTGCGGAGCTCGCTCCCGCATTAGATTTTCCGTCGGGTTTGGCCGGGAAGCGGGCGGCTGGAAATCTCGGGTGACCGAGAAGAAGGGGAAGCATCGATGGCGCTTGAGATTGAACGAAAATTTCTGTTGCAAGATGAGAGCTGGCGGCTGCAAGCCGATGTCGGAGTGGGGTTGCGTCAGGGTTATCTCAGCCATAACGAAAAGAACTCGATTCGGGTTCGAATCGGCGGTTGCCGAGCCTGGCTCAATATCAAGAGCAGCACTCCGGGAACCGTGCGGCACGAATATGAATATCCGCTGCCGCTAGCCGAGGCCGAGGAAATGCTGGCCGGTCTTTGTCGATCGCCGGTGATCGAAAAACGGCGTTATCATGTCGAGTATGGCGGTTTTACTTGGGAAATCGATGTTTTTTCGGGCGCGAATCAGGGGTTGGTGGTCGCCGAAATCGAGCTGGAGACGGTTGAGCAGGATTTTCCCCGGCCGCCCTGGCTCGGCGCCGAAGTTTCCGCGGAACTGCGTTACTATAATTCTCAGCTGGTTCTTTATCCTTATTGCGCATGGTCGGCCGCCGAGCGGCAGTTCAGCAAAGCGTAATCTTCTATGAAAAAGATTGATTATTATCTTGAACTCGCCCGGGGCCGGATGCCGGCAGATCTTCTGCTGCGCAATCTGCGCCTGGTCAATGTCTTGTCCGGGGAGATTCACGCGACCTCGGTCGCGATCGCCGATGGTATCTTTTTAGGACTGGGTGATTACCCGGCCCGTGAGCAGATCGATTGCGGCGGCCGGTATCTGGTTCCCGGCCTGATCGAGGGCCATATTCATATCGAATCAAGCCAGATTCTGCCGGCCGAGTTTGCCCGTCTGGTGGCGGCGCACGGGACGGCGGCCGTGGTTGCCGACCCGCACGAGATTGCTAACGTGATGGGGGTGGACGGGGTCGAATTTATGCTGGCCGCGACCGCCGGATTGCCGGTCTCTTTCTTTTTCATGGTTCCTGCCTGCGTGCCGTCCACCACTATGGAGACCGCCGGGGACCGGTTGGACGCGGTCGCCGTGACGGAGTTGTTGCAAAAATATCCTGAACGCCTGCTCGGTCTGGCCGAGGTCATGAATTTTCCGGGGGTGCTTAAGCGGGAGCCTGAAACCATGGCCAAAATCAGGGCTTGCGCGGGGCGGATTATCGACGGACATGCTCCGCAGCTCTCCGGTTTCGACCTGAACGCCTATATCCTGGCCGGGCCGGGCAGCGATCATGAGGCGACGACCCTGAGCGAAGCCAGGGAAAAACTGCGCGCCGGAATGCATCTGATGCTCAGAGAGGGGTCGCGTGAACATAATCTGGACGATCTCATTCCTCTGATCAACCGCCATAACCAAGCCAACTGTTCCCTGGTTTCCGATGATCGTCATGTCGGTGACCTGCTGGATAAAGGACATCTGGATTACTCCATTCGCAAAGCGATTGCCGGGGGACTGGATCCGCTGACGGCCATTCAGATGGCGACCATTAATCCGGCTCGTTATTTCGGTTTAAAAAAACGTGGGGCGGTGGCTCCGGGTTACCGGGCCGACGCGATTCTGCTGGATGATCTGGCCGGCTTTGTCATCGACCGGGTTTTTCTGGCTGGACGCTTGCAGCGGGAAGCGGATTTTCGTTCGCCTCTGCAAGCGTTGCCGGGCAATACGGTTTTGCTGCCCGCATTGTCGGAAAAAAGTTTTGCGATTCCGGTTCGAGGTCGCGGCCTGCTGGTTATCGGCATGATTCCGGGCCAATTGGTGACCCGTAAATTAATTCTTGACGCCAAGCTTGAGGAGGGCCTGGCGGTTGCCGACCCGGAACGCGACCTGGCCAAACTGGCGGTTCTGGAACGCCACCACGGCAGCGGCCGCATCGGACTCGGCTTTGTGCAGGGCCTGGGGCTGCGGCGCGGCGCTCTGGCCGGAACCGTCGCGCATGACGCTCATAATCTGATCGTGGCCGGGGTCAGTGATGCCGACATGCTGCTGGCGGCGCAAACGGTCAAGGCCATGGGAGGCGGACTGGCCGTGGTCGCAAACGGCAGGGTGCTTGGCCGCCTGCCTTTGCCGGTGGCCGGTCTGATGAGTGTCGAAAAGGCCGAAACCACAGCTGCGGCCCTGAAGAAATTACAGGCGCAGGCGGCTTTTCTGGGAGCCGAGCACGATCCTTTCATGACCATCTCGTTTCTGGCGCTGCCGGTGATTCCGGCCTTGAAATTGACGGATCGTGGTTTGGTTGATGTGGAGCGTTTTCAGCTGGTCGAGCTCTGGTCTGAACCGGCGTGAGCCGTGGTCTTCGGGTTTGCCGTTGCCTGATAAAATAATTGACAGAAACAGTTCAAACCAGTAAAGCAGGACCTTTTGTTCGAAAATCATGATCGATTTAATTGCGAGGCGCTTGATTTCTTTTGAATTTTAAATATTGGAGAGGCTGTGTTCATGTTTAAAATAAAACCGATAATCTGGTTTTTGGGGTTGATTCTTTGTCTTGCAGGCAGCGTGGCGGGGGCGGCGCAGGAAGTCTGGCTGAGCGACTTTGCCGGGGCTCGGGAGCTGGCCGGAAAGGAAAACAAGTTTCTGCTGATCGATTTTACCGGTTCCGACTGGTGCAGCTGGTGTAAAAAACTGGATCAGGAGGTGTTCAGCCAGGATATTTTTTTAAAGGAAAGCGCCAAAAATTTTGTTCTCGTGAAACTTGATTTTCCTCAGCAGAGTCAGCTCGGTGAAAAACTTACGCAGCAGAATCAGGCCTTGTCGAAGACCTATGAAATCAGTGGCTTTCCTTCGATTATCCTGGCCGACGCGGCCGGGGTCGAGTTCGCCCGGACCGGGTATCAGCCCGGCGGCCCGGAAGCCTACCTCGCCCTGCTGGAGGGTTTTGTGGAAAATTTTCGCCGGTCTTTGCAGCTGCAGTCCGAGGCCGCCGCTTTGACCGGAGTGGCGAAGGCGGAAAAGCTTGACCAGGCAGTGGCCTTGCTGGTGCAAAACGGCAGCCGCAGCGGCTACCAGAGCCTCGCGGATGAAATCATCAGTCTCGATGGCGACGGTCGGGCCGGGCTGCGCCCCAAGTATGAGCTCCCCCGAAAACTTAACGAGATCGAAGGTCGGCTCAATCAGGACAAGGATTTTGATCGGGCCGTGGCTGATCTCGATCAGCTGGCGCTTTCCGCCGCAATGGTTCCTTCCCTGTTGCAGCAGGTCTATCTTTTTCAGGCTGGGGTCCTGATCAAAGGCAAAGGCGACAAACGCGGCGGGCTGGAGAAACTCGTGCTGGCCCAGAAGTCCGCGCCCGAGACCAAGGCCGGCCAGCAGCTGGTTAAATTTATAGAGCGCCTGCAGGAAGAAACGGAAGCTGTTCCCGGAGCTGTTCGCAATCATGAGGCCCCGGCGGCGGCGGCGGGGGCGCAATGACGGCCGCTTCAACTTTCATCCTGCGCGAGGAACGGCCGGTAGACGCTTTGCATCTGACGGTGCAGTCGTTTGTTCACAAGGTGACCGGGGCCGAACATTACCATCTGGCGGCTGACAACCCTGAAAATGTTTTCCTGGTCGGTTTTCGCACGGCTCCGCATGATTCAACCGGAGTGGCTCATATTCTTGAACATACGGTGCTCTGCGGCAGCCGGCGTTTTCCGGTGCGCGATCCCTTTTTCATGATGCTGCGGCGTTCTCTCAATACCTTCATGAATGCCTTTACCAGTAGCGACTGGACGGCCTATCCCTTTGCCAGTCAGAATCGTAAGGATTATTTCAATCTGCTTGAGGTCTATCTCGACGCGGTGTTCTTTCCCCGGCTCGCCGAGCTTGATTTCGCGCAGGAAGGGCACCGACTTGAATTTGTCGATCCGGCCGATGCCCATTCTCCCTTGCAGATTAAAGGCGTGGTTTATAATGAAATGCAGGGGGCCATGGCCAGCCCGGTAAGTTTTCTCTGGCAGGGGGTCGCGCAACATCTCTTTCCGACCTCGACCTATCGGTTTAACAGCGGAGGGGATCCCGAGGTGATTCCCTGCCTGACGCATGCCCGGCTGCTTGAGTTTCATCGCCGTAATTATCATCCGAGCAACGCCTTTTTTCTGACCTTCGGCGACCTGCCCGCCGCCCAGCTGCAGGAAGTTTTCGAGGAGAAGGCCTTGCGGGAGTTCAAGGCCGAGCCCGGGGCCCCTTTTCGGGTTGCGCCTGAAAAACGTCTCAAGGCGCCCCTGGTGGTCCGTGAGAGTTTTCCGTGTGAAAGTTCCGGAAAGGACGAGGCGGATGACCGCAGCCATGTTCTGATGGCCTGGCTTTTGCCGGTGGAGGGTGATTTTTTCTCATTGATCGAAGCCCATCTGCTGGCCGCGGTCCTTTTGGACAACAGCTCATCGCCGCTGCTGGACGCGCTGGAATCGAGCGATCTGGGCCGGGCGCCGTCGCCGCTCTGCGGCCTTGATGATGATCATAAGGAGTTGGTTTTCTGCTGTGGGCTGGAAGGCTGCGGCGCAAAATCCGGTCCGCTGGTTGAAGAACTGATCATGAGCACTCTGGAACGGGTGGCCCGCGAAGGGGTGCCTCTGGAGCAGATCGAAGCCGTGCTCCATCAGCTTGAATTGCAGCGCCGGGAGATCGGCGGCGATGGCTACCCCTATGGTTTGCAGCTGCTGCTGTCGGCTTTTCCGGCGGTGGTGCATGGGGGTGACGTCGTCGAACGTCTCAATATCGATCCCGTGCTGGTGGAATTGCGGCAAAAGATCGGAAATCCCGGTTATCTGTCCGGGCTTTTACAGCGTTTTCTGCTGGGCAATCCGCATCGTCTGCGCTTGACCATGGTTCCCGACCCCGAATTGGCCGGTCGCCGGGAAGCGGCCTTGCAGGCGCGCCTGGCGGCCCGCCTGCGGGCCATGGATGAGATCCGGCGTCAGGGACTGGTAAAACGGGCTGCCGCCCTGGCGGCCCGGCAGCAGAGCGTGGATGATCCGGAAATTTTGCCGCGGGTGGGGCTGGCCGATGTTCCCGAAAAATTGCCGATTCCCGAGGGGCAAAGGGTGGCCGCAAAGTTACCCCTGACCTGCTTTGCCGAAGGGACCAATGGCCTGGTCTATCAGCAGGCGGTTTTTGCGTTGCCGAAGCTCAGTGATGAAATGCTGGATCTGTTGCCGGATTTCTGCGCCTGTCTGACCGAACTGGGCTGCGGTGTGTTTGATTACCGGCAGACTCAGGCCTGGCAGGCCCGGGTCAGCGGCGGGATCGGCGCTCATTACAAGGTGCGGGCCGAGATTGATGACAATGCCCGGGTCAGGGGCTTTTTTGTGCTTTCCGGTAAGGCTTTGCGGCGCAATCATGCCTGCCTGACTGAACTTTTGTGCCAAACCATGGCCGCCGCCCGTTTTGACGAACTTGATCATCTTCGCGATATCATGGCCCAGAACCTGGCTCATCAGGAACAGCAGGTAACGGCTTCCGGTCACCTGCTGGCCATGCAGGCCGCGTCCGCCGGTTGTAGTCCGGTCGCGGCTTTGAATCACCGGGTGCATGGGCTGGCGGGCCTGGTCCAGCTCAAACAACTTTTTCGTGAGCTCAGCCGGGATGGGGCGGCGCTGACGCGATTCGCCGAGCGCCTGGCGGCTCTGCATCGGCAGTTGCTGCAGGCGGCCCCGCAATTTCTGCTGGTGGGGGAGGCGGAGCGCGAAGCTTCCCTGGTGCGCGAGTTGCAGGAGGGCTGGTGCGGGTTTGCTGCGGCCGGCCGGGATTTTGTCGATTTTAGCTTGCCGCTGAAGCCTTTCCGGGTCCGTCAGGTCTGGACCATCGATACCAAGGTTAATTTCTGCGCCAAAGCCTATCCGACCGTGCCCATCGCTCATCCCGACGCGGCGCCGCTGGCGGTGCTGGGCGGTTTTTTGCGCAACGGTTATCTGCATCGTGCGATTCGGGAAGAAGGCGGCGCTTACGGCGGCGGTGCCGGGCATGATTCTTTAAGCGCGGCTTTTCGCTTTTATTCCTATCGTGATCCCCGTCTTCTGGAGACCCTGGACGATTTCGAAGCCTCCCTGCAATGGTTGCAGGAAGGAAAACATGAGCTGCGCAACGTGGAGGAGGCGATTCTGGGCGTGGTCAGCCAGATCGATAAGCCGGGTTCGCCGGCCGGCCGGGCGAAAAAGGCTTTTTATGATGAATTGTTTGGGCGCAGCCCCGAATTCCTGCGGGAGTATCGCCGTCGGGTTTTGGCGGTCGGGCTTGACGATCTGCGTCGGGTCGCGGCTTTGTATCTGAAGCCGGAAGCGGCGGGCATCGCGGTTCTGACCGGAGCCCGGCCGGCGCGGCAGGTTTCGGAAAAGCTGGGTCTGGAAGTGATGGCTTTGTAGGCGCGCAGCCTGAGCTTGGCGCGGAGGCCAAACAAAAGGGCGCGAAGTTTATTCGCGCCCTTTTGCGTTTCAGATAAGAGGTTCTGACTAGTCCAGCATCGGTTGCGGGGTTTTTTCCGTGGGCTTGGGCAGGATCGGGTGTTCAATCAGCGGCTGCTTGCCGGTGGTTGCCTTGAGAAAAGCGACGACGTTATCCAGCTCTTCCTGGGGGAGCACGCTTTCCAGCTGGGCCGAACTCATGACGACCACCGCGGCTTTCAGGCCCCAGACCTTGCCGGAGTGAAAATAGGGTGCGGTCAGCTCGATATTGCGCAGCGAGGGTGATTTGAAGACGAATTCATCGCTCACAGCCTTGGTTACCTGATAGCGGCCCTTGTCGCCGGCGATAATTCTTTCGGCCGGAGCATTGATGACGCCGAAGCTGTAATAGTCGTCCCCGCCCATGTTGATGCCACTGTGGCAATCGGCGCAGCCATTGTTGATAAAGGCTCGAAGGCCTTTTTTCTCACTGTCGTCGAGAGCTTTCAGATTTCCTTTGAGAAATTGGTCGAAACGGGAATCGGGGGTAATCAGGGTCGCTTCAAAAACTTCAATGGCCTTGGCCATATTGTCAAAGGTCACCGGATCGGCTTCGCCGGGAAAGGCTTTTTTGAACAACTCGACATATTCGGGCATGCTGTTCAGGGTCTTGAGGACCATGGCCGGGGTGTTGTTCATTTCGACTCCGGCCTGGACCGGGCCCTTGGCCTGCTCGGCCAGATCCTGAGCCCGACCGTCCCAGAATTGGGCGACATTGTAAACCGAGTTCAAGACGGTCGGGGCATTGCGAGGTCCTCTGCGCCAGCCGTGACCGGTCGAGGTTTCCTGGTAATCGGCTCCGCCCAGTCCGACATTATGACAGGTATTACAGCTGATCAGGGCGCTGCTGGACAAACGGGGCTCAAAATAAAGCATTCTGCCGAGTTCCAGTTTGGCCGGGGTGGCCGGATTGCCTTTCAGCTCCGGCGGGTTGTCGGGAATTACCTTGAAATAGCTGCGCGCGTCGGTCAGCAGCTGGTCGTCGGCCAGCAGGGTTCCGGAAAAGGTGAAAAAAGTCATGGCCGTCAAGGCTGCGAAAAACAGGATTTTTTTCATATAGTTCTCCTTGCTGTGTCTGATGGTTTAGCCCGGTGACGGGATTACTGTGGCAGTCTTTGTACAAAATATCTTTAATCCCGGGTTTCGTCAAGGGCTTTATTTCGCATATTGTCGACAGCGCCGGGTTGTCGTCCCGGCCAATCATCGCCCTATAATAAGCTCGGGCTTATTGAACAATGGATTGAGTCCGGCCCGCCAGTCATCCCCACGTCTTGAAGCTAAGCGCGGTTTGGGGCGGCTCAATCCTTATTGGTTCGGCAACTTATTCAGTGAATTTTTCCATTGCTTGTGGAGTTGTGAACATAGCCATTCCTGTTTTCATAGCTCCAAACCCAAGCTTTTTATAAAAGCCTTCCATTTAGTTATGACAACCGAAATTTGACCAGTTGTGATTATCGAAAATTGATCACCCTGATTGCAAGATAAAGTTAAGCACTGATGTTCATGGTTAAATTTTAAGTTTGCTTATTGGTAATGT
>DSCM01000092.1 GCA_011049115.1 Pseudomonadota bacterium | reverse complement strand
GGGGGCGGCCCTGAACCAATTCTCAATCCTATTTGAAGGCCGGTTACCGGTTTACTGACAACTCAAACCCGGACCGTTTACACAAAATGCTTTACATGCCCTCATCTGGAATGTTGGATGATTTTATATGCTTTATCGCTTGACTGATCTTTGCCAGTGACTTTTGCAAAGTCACGCAAAATCAATATATTAGCGAACGCAAAAAAGCTCTTGGCACTACTTGAGCTTTTTTGTTGGTTTTCTGGCTGCCCTGTTATGCGACCTTGCGAATGACTTGCGGCAGAGCCACCCCGACGGTCTGAAATAGTTTTCCGCAGCATCCCTGGCACTCGGCACGGATCGCGAAATGCTTGCCTTCTTCTTCGATGGTCACGGTCTTCAGGGCTGACAGATCCTGTTTTATGTCGGCCCACTCTAAATCGTGGCCGGCGTTGTTGAGGCGAATCTCTAACTCTTTGCGCAGCACAAGAACCAGAAAACTGCAGAAAATATGGCCTCGGCTGCAACGTCGCTTTGCCCTGACAAGATCAACAGGGCCTGTTCGGAGAACCGTGACAAGGAACGGATCAGCGTCTTCACCCGGTTTTTATCCTGTAGCTGGTCCAGGCGGCCAATGGTCGCGATGACCCGTTGCTTGACTTTGCCCTGCTCTTTGCGGTTTTCAACGATTTGGAGATATTCGTACTTGTCGGATTTTTTGACTCGAGCGAACATGGGGAACCTCTTTCGTTAAAGACACCCCACTTTTAGCGATTATTTTCATATTAGTCAAGATGTAGATTTTATTCTGTGGCACTATCTTTTTGGTTTCTTGCCAACCCGGCATCGCTGAAAGCTAAGTATAGCAACAAATTTATTTTCTAACGCCGTTTCAACTGTCAAAGATCAGTTTGGGAATCTGCGGCAGCGCTCGCTCGGGGAAATTTTCAGCGGCGAGGTTTATCGCGACTTTATTGCCGCCCACCGTCGTAATGATTTACGGGCTCATAAAGTTTGTATGAGCTGTGAACGTTGTTTTTCGCCGGCGCCATGAGCAAGCTTAAGATGATTTGCCGGTTTCCGCGGCTCGGGTCAGTTTTCGGCAGTTTGCCCACAGCTCCTGTAAATCTTCGAGCACGATTTGCTCCGACAATAATAATCTTCGCAGCCAGGGGATGGCGCTTAAGGCGATGCCGCTTTCGAACTCCGGCAGTTGAGTCAGAAAATAGCGGACTGGAATAAAATCGACCTGCAAAGACTGGGGACCGGTTTTATTTATAATTAAAGCCACAAGCGCCTCGAGCTGTTTTAATTGTAACGCATGCAGCTGTAGTTTTTCTGGAATCTTTCCAGGCTTGGACTGGTGGTGGCCGGGTAAATATGGCTTTTCCCTTTCCGGAATGCCTGAAAGATAGTCAATGCAGTTATCAGGCGTCATTGGCCGACAGCCGGCCAGCTCTCTGCCGCCGGTGGAGATGTTGATGAAGGTCATTGAGTCGTTAATCTTTTTCTGGTGATCGACGATTTCTTCCAGGCTGCGGGCATAGGCGATGAACTCTGTCGGCGCGCTCAGGGGTTCCCCACTGTCGCTCGGGACCGTAAAAAACCTTTTCTGGGCTGCTTCATCTTCCCCTTCTTTTTTTTCAAGGCCGACGGCGTATTTGGCCCCTCGGGTGAACGCCAGGTCGCAACCACTGAGAATGACTGGGTTGCAACCGGCCGCGAGCACAAATTGCAGGGCTTCGTTGATCACGTTGCCGCCGGAATTTAAAGGGGAGGTCTGCGGCAAGGTTTTCGCAATCAATTCAAACAGAGGGGAGGTCTGGTTGTGAAACCAGTAAATCTCTCTGAAGTTATGGTCTAAATGTCCGGGATGGGTTTTCAGGGCCGCCAGCAGATTCAGCTTGCTAAGGTAATCCGCTCCCAGATCATCAAAATGAGCCTGTTTTTTCCCTTCGATGATAATTGTCAGGTCCGGCACGATGCCGGTCTTAGCCAGAGAACGCAGGGCTGTAGAGGACGCCACAATCAGGCAGCGCTGTTTGTCGTGAAGGTTTCGCAACGTCGGCAGGGCTCCGGGCAGGGATGGGCCGGCGCCGATCAGGATGGCCGGAATTTCTTTGTATCTTTCGTTCAAGAAGGAAGCATGCGGTCGAAAGAACAGCTGGTTCAGATTCTGGTTCTCATTGGCGGCCCAGGTAAAATAGTGCTTTTCGATGGTCTTGTTTTCCTCGCCGGCAATGGCGTTGCAAAGATCCAGTTCGCGTTGCAGGCGCGCGGCGATTTCCGGATTTCTTTCGACGCAAAATGAAAGTTTTAAGGCGCTGATTGAGCGCCAGAAGTTATGCACTTCCTTTATTTTTGTCAGGCAATTTTCTAAATCATAAAAAAAATGCAGGCGCGCTCCGGGGAAAATTTTTTCCGGGTCGGCCATACCCAGAAAAAAACAGAGAAGGCCGGGGTCCGGCTCGAGAATAAAGAGATCCGAAAAGCTTTTCTCGGACAGATCTTTCTGATTTTTGGCCAGGCCGCTGCCGAAAATGAGGTGAATCTTGTCTTGCTCGGGCGCTTTTGTGCTCGGCAAAAAGTCTGGCTGCTCCGGCCAGAGGAAGAGCTCCAGCTCGAAGCGGCTCAGTCTCCGGCTGCGGTTTATAAGCAACGAAGCAATCTCATCCGGACTGGTGAAATGTAAATCGGTGGAGCTGAGTCGCTGGATGCGCTCAAGAATAAGTGCCGGAGAACTCAACTTATTGCAGGATGGTCTAAAGTTCATGGCCTGGTGCCGCTGGTTCCGGGAGATTTTGGCTCGACCACAGCCTGGCCAGGGCGAGGTTTTCTTCCTGGGCAAAGGAGATGGTTAAATTGAGAAAGGGAGACTCATCGGGGCGGCGGTTTTCCAATAAAGCGGATTTGGTCTGTGCCCTGATGATCTTCAGCTCCTTTTCGTAAGCATTGAAATCGCAGGTGTTTTGCAGGAGTCGGAGAAACTGATTGCGAATTCCGGGCAGCCCCGGAGCCAAAGTCAGAAGCCGTTGATAACTTTCCCGGGCTTTTTCCAGCTCTCCCAGTTGGGTCAGGCTGACCGCCAGATTATGCAGGGCTTCGGTATAGTTCGGTTGATAACGTAGCGCCTGTAGAAACAGGGTTTTCGCCGCAGCGAAATCGTGTTGTGCGAGCAGTAAAAGGCCGAGGTGGTTTAAGGTGCGCGGATTGTCCGGCCGCAGGGACAGGGCTCGCCTGTAACTTAGCGCGGCAGCCTTGAAGTGGCGTTGGCGGTGCTGAACCAGGGCCAGTTGCGCCCAGGCGGATTCATGGTCGGATTCCAGCTCGAGACATTGTTGATAAGACTTTTCGGCCCGACTGAAATTTTTCAGTGCGCGATGGGCTTCGCCCAGGTTGTAATGGTAGGCGGCGGCCTGGGGATTAGCGGCAAGCGCCTGTTCAATCAGGGATACCGCTTTTTGCGGAGCGCCGCCTTGTAGGGCGATTACGCCGAGCAGGTGCAGGGCTTCCGGGTGGCCGGGAGCTTCGACCAGCACTTCATGATAGAGGGCTGCCGCCGCCGGTTGCTGTTTTTGATGCAAGGCCACGGCCTGGGTCAGCAGGGTATGGACGTGTTTTTTATTCATGTTGGGTGCCGCGGAATTTAATTTTGTTTGCAGAGCCGGCAATGACTCAGTCTGAGATCATTCATCCGGACTCGTGGCTTGTCTTAGTTTTTGAAAAATTCTTTCCAGATTTCTGACCGTGGCTTCGGTGTCAAACAGTGGAGTGGTAAGGCGCCTGGCCTCCAGTTTTTGGCGCAAAGCCGCCAGTTCAACCGGGTTCTGCGCCAGTCTGATTGCCAGCCGCCGGTAATCTTCGAGATTATCGCAAACCAGTTCGGACAGGTCGAGGGCGTAAAGATTGCTGGTTGAGACGCGTGAGGGAAAATGCCGGCCCTTGACCGCCACCAGCGGCACCCCGGCCCAAAGGGTATCGAGGCTGGTGGTATGGCCGTTGTAGATGCGGGTATCAAGAGCGAGATCGGCCAGCTGCAGGCGGGCGAGATGGTCGGCCTTGTCCGGCAGTTTGCCGGCGAAGATCAGCCGGTCCGGGTCGACGCCTCGCTCGGCGGCCTCCCTTTTGAGGTTGGCCACCATCTGGTCATTGCCGTATTTCAGCCATAAAACGCTGCCCGCCACCGCTTTTAAAATCTCCATCCAGACCGAAAACATGACTGGTTCAAGCTTGTAGGCGCTGTTGAAGGAACAGAAGATGAAGGCTTTTGGAGGCAAACCCTGAGCTGTTCTGGTGGGTTGGTCAGCGATGGCCGCTCGGTCGGCGATCATGTAACAATGGTCGAGATAGAGTATCTTTTCGCTGAAATAACGTTGTTCCTCGGGGGGAATCACGGTTTGGTCGGCGATCAGGTAGTCGATGAAATCGGCCCCGGTGGTGCCGGGATAGCCCAGCCAGGAAATCTGCACCGGCGCCGGGCGAAAAGCGCAGATTGCCAGCCGGTTGTCGCGGGTATGGCCCATTAATTCGATCAGAATATCGATGCCGTCAGTCTGAATCAGACGGGCGGCTTCCTCATCGCTCATCCGGCTGACATCGACAAAGCGATCGGCGTCCCGTTCAAGTCGGCGGCGATAATAACTCTGATCGTCGGGGCCGAACGCATAAGCGTTTACCTGGAAATTTTTCCGGTCGTGCAGGCGGAAAAGATTCAACAGGTTATGGGCTACGGGATGATCGTGAAAATCGCCGGACAGATAGCCGATGGAAAGCACTTTTTTGCCTCCGCTGGTTGAAAAGTGGTTTTCGGGAAATGATAATCTTTGAACAGGTTCAATGCTTTTGCTTATCTCCCGGGCTCGTTTTAAGGCGATTTCCGGATCCGGTCTTCTGGCGTTTAAGTCATGCAGACAGGGAAAATCCTGGTTGGATTTTTGTTCCTCTTCCGCGACCAGGGCCGCGGCTTCCCGCCAGGCGCAGTCCTGGTCGAGAAACCAGAGCCGAGCGGAACCGAGGCCGGGAAACGCCGGGTCAAGCTCCCATGCCTTTTTAAAAGCCGCCGCCGCCTTTTCCTGAGAACCGTAACTCTGTTCAAGATAGCCGAGGTTATTCCAGGCGCGGGCGTCATTCGGGTTCAGCCGCAGGGTTTTAAACAGGGCCGCTCGCGCCTGATGCGGTTGGCGCAGGTGAAAAAAGGCTCCAGCTAGATTAAAATTAAGTTCCGGATCGTCGGGATTTTCCTGAAGAAGCAACCGGTTGAGAGCCAGGGCTGCTTTCGCCATCTGGGGATTGTTCTTCAGCAGGCGGTGATAATGGCAGACGGCTTCAGTTTTCCGGCCGTCGGTTTCCAGAATTTG
The DNA here is from genome assembly GCA_011049115.1 of Pseudomonadota bacterium. NCBI lineage: Bacteria > Pseudomonadati > Pseudomonadota > Pseudomonadota bacterium. Next base: position 17,984 of record DSCM01000092.1, on the reverse strand, counting down.
TCCCAGCAAAAAACGGCATTCAGGCTGGTCGGGATTGCCGGCCAGGGCCTCGCGCAGGCTCATGGCCGCAGCCGCAAACTCACCTCTATCCGCGAGGCTTCTCGCAATCTGCAGAAAAATATCCGTGGTCCCGTTTCGGGCCAGCGCGTATTCGAGGATCTCCCGGGATTTGTCGTTATTATTCAGTAGTGTACTCAAGGTTTTCGGCAATCCGAGAGCTTCTCCACAGCTTTCGATCGCTTGTCTGAGCATGGTCAGCCGCTGGTCGCGCCAGGCAAGCCAGCTCCGTCTTAAAACCGCAATAAAATTCTCGCTGAAGCGCGGCCCGTTCATTAAGTCGGAAGCCAGCAATTTCTCGCGTAATTGGCGATGGTAGGCGGCCCGCTTTTGGGAATCGGCTGACAGTTGCAGGGCGATGTCAATATATTCGGCCGGATTAGTGGCGATTAGTTCCTTGCAGTCCAGAGCGCGCAACAGCGCCGCGCCGACCCTGGCGGCATGGGTTTCGCCTTCCAGTACGACTACCGGAATCCCCATCCATAAGGCTTCAAAGGTCGTCGTGGTGCCGTTATAGGGCAGTGGGTCAAGGGCGATGTCGATTTTATGGTAAGCCGCGAAATGGTCGCTGAGGCGAGGGTGGCCGGCAAGCAGTCGCAGGCGCTCCGGGTCGATGCCGAGGCCGGCAAACCTTTCTTTCAGCCGCGAGGCGGTGTTGATATCCTGAAACTCCCGGGCCTTTAAACACAGCCGCGTCTTCGGAGCGCGCCGCAGAATTTCCGCCCAGAGCCCCAGACAGGGGTCGGACAGCTTGGCCGGGTTGTTGAAGGAGCCGAAGGTGATGGTTGTCCCGGCGCACTCAAGAATAGAAGCCTTTGGCGGCAAGTTCAGACTTTCCGGCGGGGCTTCGTAACATAAGAATGGTGCCGGCAGATAGAGTAGTTTCTCTGTGTAATGGGCGGCATTCTCCGGGGGATCCACGAGTTTGTCGCTGAGCCGGTAACTTTCTGTCTCCAGGCCGGTGGTGGCCGGATAGCCGAGCCAGGAAATCAGAATCGGGGCCGGGCGACGGGCCATCAGGGGCAGGCGGTTATCGGCGGTGTGGCCGCTCAGTTCAATCAGAATATCGATTTCGTCGGCAATTATCTGCCGGCAGAGCCGATCATTGTCGAGCGTGCCGACGGGTCGCCAGGTGTCGCCCAGGGCCGCTATTTCTTCGCTTACCGCATCGTTTTTAAGGTGCGTGGCGTAGAGGAAAAAACGCACCCTTCGGCGGTCATGATGGCGGAGCAGGGGGAGGACAAAGCGGCTGACCGCATGACGGCGGAAATCGGGAGACAGCAGTCCCACCCTGAGAGTTCTTGTGGGGTCGAGATCTCGGCGCTGGCTGATGGCCGCGGCCGCCGCTTCCGGGGCGCCATGGCGTTGCCACCATTGTCGGGCCCGCTGAAGACAGAGCTGCGGATCCGCCGAGAACATCAGCTGATGATAGAGGATATTGCTATGGACCCGGGGGTTTAATTCTCTGTGCTGCAGAAGGGCAAGAAAAACCTGTGCCGCTTCCTGAAAACGGCCTTGCCGCATATGAACCAGGGAACGCAGATTCAAGGCCGAGAAATTTTCCGGATTTTGTGCCAGAATGAGGCTGAGTTGCTTTTCGGCCGAGGTGATTTCTCCATTGAGCCAATAACTTTCCGCCAGTTTTTCCCGACAGAAAAGATTATCGGGAAAATCGTTTAACAAGTCGCTGAAATCCCTGATCGCTTCCGGGAAATGTTTCAGCCGCCGCTTGAGAGCGGCAATTTCACGGCGGCCGCCGAGATCTCCGGGTTTGAGTTTGAGGGTTTCATGGAAGGCGGTAAATGCCTGGTCAAAATGGTTCAAGGCCCCTTCGACCAGACCGAGATTGAACCAGGTGGCGGCATTTTGAGGATCGCTTGCCAGGGCTTTGTGGTAAAAACTGACAGCTTCTTCCGGCTGTTTGCGGGCAAGAAGCAGGTCACCGAAATTCTTGCAGAGTTCGGCATGGCTTGGTTGCAGATTCAGGGCCTGACGATAGTGGATTTCCGCCTCGGCCAAGTTGCCGGCGTCGTGTTCAAGGATGGCCAGATTGTAGCGCGCCGGAAAATGTTCTGGGGCCATGGCCAGGCATTGTCGGTAGGCGGCGACCGCGTTCGTGGCCCCGGCTTCCTGGGCCTTAAGCCCCTGAGCGAACCAATAAGCGGCCCCTTTTTCCTGGGGCGCGTTTTTTTTTGCCGGTGATTTTTCCCGGTGCCGGGGTTTTTGGTTTCTTTTCATGTTGTTTGCTTAATCTTTTCCGCCCAACGTGTAAAATTTTTTTTCAGTTCAGCGGTTTTTTTCGCCATCAGCTGTTTGATGGCGGGAAAGGCGGCGGCCTCGGCGGGACTGAGAATCTCTTCGGAACAGGTGGCGGTCGGCGGGCGGGAAAATTTTTCCAGCTGGCGATCCAGGGCGTTGCCGGGATAACGGAAATGCTGCATGGTCTTGCGCTTGATGCGGCCGCCCAGGAAGAACCGGCTTAACAGGGAGCGGTAAAAGGCGTCTTCACAACGCAAAGCCTGAAAGGCTTCGCCCTCGGGGTAGCCGCCGAGGCAGTCATGGCACCATTTTCTGATGCAAAAATTAAAAGGGACGCTGTTTTCTATGGCCTGTTGCCAGTGCGGCAGGATGTTTTCATCGATTCTGATGCCGGTCTGGATAAAATGCAGTTCCGGGTGCAGGTGCAGCTGATGCAGACAGAACAGAATATGTTCCTCGAAGAAAAGATCGTCGCCGTCGAGAAAGAAGATCAGCTCGCCGCGAGCTTTTTCGGCCCCCAGGTTGCGGCAGGGACCAGCTCCCAGATTTTGATGCTGATTAATCAGTTTGATTTGATAGGGGGCGGCCGCATGGTTTTCCACGACTTGGGCGGTTTCGTCAGCAGAGTTGTCGTTGACCACGATAATTTCGGCCCAGTCGCCGGGATTTACGATCGGCATGGTGGCGGCGCAGAAGGCGAAGGCGTCCAACACGCTGTCGAGACTTTTGCCGATGGTGGGCGCACAGTTATAGGCCGGGATAATCACCGTGATTCGGGGAATTCGGGGTAGGGATGATGTGGCCGATAGAGCCGCGTTCTCCCAGTATTCGAAAAGTTTGACCAGCTCCTGGTCGGTGGGATGAGTTTGCAGATATTTGTCATAAACCCCGGCCGCCTCGGTCTGGAGTCCCTGTTGCAGAAAGATCTTTTTCAGTTGGCGGGCGTCGCTCAGTAAATTTGCCGGTTTGCGTTCGGCCTGGGGAGACCCGCCGGGCGTCGCCGGCCAGGTTGTCGGCGAAAGTCGTTTTAAGTGCAGCTCGACTTCCTGATGACAGGCGTTGGGGATGAAACCCAGATATCTTTTGCCGTCCAGCCGAAAACCATCGGCGAATAGCTTCTGCAGGGCGACGCTCGAATATTCACGGCGCTCGCCGGCCCGGCAACGGCAGACGGTATTGACGATATTGATCGGATTGCAGAAGGTGCGCGACTGACGATAGATCAGCAGTCTGGGGGCCAGATCGCGAAACCGGTGGCGGAACGGAGCCAGATTATATTCCAGGCTGTTGGGATTGGCGAATTCGATTCGGCTTAGAAACGGCCAGAGATCGCTTTTCCGGTAAATCGAGCTGGAAATTTCAAGCGGAAAGGCGAAATCACCGGTGCCCGAGGTCCAGCTACAGGTAAAAATCTCCGGGTGTTTGGTCGCGCTGAGAGGCGGCACGGTCTGATTCTGATCGGCCATGTAAAAATAGTTATTGTTTTCTCCCAGTCTTAAAGAAAACCCCAGGGCTTCGGGATGGTTTTCCAGTAGTTCGAGAAGGTCGCGCGGAGAAAAAGGCTGCACGAAAATATTATCATCAACCAGAAACAATAAATATTCGGCGCCGCGGCAGAGGCTCAGAAAATCATCGCGGAAGTTTTTTTCTTCGATAAAATTATGCTCCGGGTAGCTTTCTCTGAGTTCGAGGTACTGGGCCATATGTTGCGGCGCAGAGGTTTTGTAAATGATGTTAAGTGAAACCATCTGCGGTTCTCGACAGCAGTCGGCAAACGTGTTTAACGTGCCGTCGAGTTGCAGGGCCCGGTCTTTACTGAAAACGATGCCGGTGAGGGGTTTTGCTGCAGGAGGAGATTGCGTCATGGCTCGGCTTTCCTCTGGAGTTGATGCCGTTGTCGGCAAAGCTGGGTTTCCCCGGCCAGTTGTATAAGGGCGTCGGTCATTTGGGCAATCGGCTCTGTCCAGTCTTTTGGCCGGCGCTGGCGAAACAAATGAAGACTCGGGTACCAGGGTGAATCCCGGCGCTCTCTGAACCAGCGCCAGTCGGGGACAGAGGAAAGCAGCACCCAGACCGGCCGGCCCAGGCTGCCTCCCAGATGGGCCGCCGCCGTATCCACTGTAATCAGCAGATCAAGCTCGTTGATCAAGGCGGCGCTGTCGCCAAAATCCCGCAGCCAGGGAGCGCAGTCAACCATGTCGGCATCGGGGATGCTGCCGTTGCTTTCTGTAAGCTGTGCGCGGGCTTCACCCAGTTGCAGGGAAAAAAAGGCCAGATTCAGTTTGTGAGCCGGATCGGCCCGCAAAAGTGGTGCCAGGTCTTTCAGGGAGCAGGAGCGCTGGCGGTCGTTGGCGTGGGTCGGCTGCCCGGCCCAGACCAGGCCGATATTGAAGTGGTCTGCGGCCAGTCGCTGGCGCCAGAAACGGCTTTGGTCCGGTTTCAGAGCGGGTGGGTTCGGCTGCGGCAGGTTATGCAGCTCGATTTCAAGTACCCGGGGCAGGCTCAGTAATGGAATCTGCAGGTCAAAGGTTGCCTGTGGCGCGCGGCTGAAAGAGAAAATTACCTGTTCATCGATGGCCGGATGGCCGACGAACAAGGGAGCGGTTTCCCGGCGGCATTCAAACAGCAGGCGGCCGCCACGGGCTTTGGCCAGGGGCAGAAAACGGGCAAATTGAATGGCGTCGCCAAATCCCTGTTCACTATAAACCAGCAGGGTTTTGCCGGGAAAGGGCCGGCCATCCCAGAGCGGTTGGGAAAATTTATGGGGATAGTTGCGCTCCCTGGTATTCTGCCGCCAGCGCCATTCATAGCCGGCCCAGCCTTCCCGATAATGTCCCTGGCTTAATAAGGTTAAAGCCAGGTTCCAGTTGAGGGTCGGATCTTCCGGATGCTTTTGCAACGCCAGATAGAAATCCGCCAGGGCTTCTTGCGGACGGTTTAAGGCGTGCAGGGTCAGGCCGCGATTGACGCGGGCCGGGAGCAGCCCCGGCAGCTGTCGGACGGTTTGCGAAAACAAAGTCAGCGCCCGGCTGAACTGCTGGTCGACAAACAATGCGCAGCCGAGGTTGTAGGCGGTCAGCGGATCCGCCGGCCGTTTCTGGTAAACCTTTTCTAGTTCCCTGATTCCCGCCTGGGTTTGCCCGGCGGAAATCAAGGCGTTGCCAAGATGATGACGGGCGTCGAGGTTGTTTTCATCCTCTTGTAGCAGTTTGCGAAAAACCTTTATCGCGGCTTCCGTGTGGCCGCTTTGTTTCAGGGCAAGGCCTTCGGCCAGATCGGTCATGAGAAAAAATCCAGTACCGTGTTCAAAAGCTTGTCCACCTGGATTTGCCAGGTAAAATTTTCCAGACGACGGGCCGCATTTTTTCCCCGCTCGCGGGCCTGGTCCCGGTGTTGGTAAACCTCTTCCAGTTTTTCAAGGATTTCATCCTGGTCGCTTTCCCCCCAGCCCTCGACCCCTGCCATGTGGCTGGTGGCTTTGACCGGTCCCTGTGTTGTCAGGGGAAATCCGATTTCAGGGTCGGCGAAATCCAATTGGCCGGTGTTGGCCGCCATGATGACCGGCAGACCACAGGCTAAAGCCTCCATCATCACCAGATTGGTGCCGCCTTCGCCGCGGTTGGGGAACAGGGCGACATCGGCTTCCCGCATGATCGGAGCCATGTAGATATTCGGGGTTTCAGCCAAGACCAGAAAACTTTTCGGCAGGAGCCCGTTTTTTTCCAGCCATCGGCCCAGGTTGGCAGCCTGAGGGCCGTTGCTGTCCGGGACACCGTCTACCAGCCCGCCGGCGACGATTTCGGCCATGGTTGCCGGCCAGCTGTTGTGCCAGGCACAGAGCAGCAGGCTTTCCGGGTGGCGCTGATTAAATTTTTTGTAGGCGGCGATGACGATGTCCTGGCCCTTGCGATATTCAAGTTTGCCGCCGGAAAAGATGACAAAACGCTCGCCGAAAAAACCGGCCTTCGGAGCCGGATGAAAAATCGTCGGATCAACGCCCTGAATGACGGTGACAATTTGATTGGTGAAGCCTTTTTCCCTTAAGAGGTTTTCATTCCAGTGTGACCCGGTGATAAGCAGGGGAAAATGGGCGGCCCGCTTTCGTCCTTGCGCGTTGAACGCGGTGTTTTCAAAAAAAATGACCCCGGCGTTGGCCGGACTTTGCAACAGGCCCGGTTGATGGGAAAAATTATTGCCGAGACCGTTAAGTACGATCAGCTTTTCGGCGTGGGGTTGAAATTTGGGGAATCGTTGTGCCATGGCGGCCAGTTTCCGGCAGGCATCGACCAACGGTTGCAGAAGTTGGTGTTGCAGCGGATTTTCCGGAAGCTGGCCGGGGGAAAAGAGCAAAACCGGTTGCAGGTTTTCTCGCGCCAGCAGTTGCAACGCCAAATTTATGCCGTAGACTCCCCAGCCGGTGCGGTCGTGCAGCTGCCAGCCGATGCCGATGTTTCTGATCATGGATGTTTACTGATCCAATTCTGACGGCTTCGTAACCACTTCATCGGCTTCATTGCCCTTCAACCTTTCCGGCCAAAAGGCCGGACGAGTGTCGCCGCGGCATCTTTCCATGTTCGCCGCAGTCCTGGGGTTTCGGGCGCCTCGCATGCGGAGCGGTTACCGTGCCATCCTGTTTTTCGCGATTTGCAAGCGTTGGTTATAGGTTTATCAATCCGGTTGCAATTACAATTTGGTTTGTGGTTCGGGTCGGGTTTTCAAATTTTTAACGGCTGAAGCGTTCAGCCTGGTTTTGATTTGAGCGAGCGGCGCTTGCCAGTTGCCGGGTTCGGACTGCCGAAACAGACACATGCTTGGATACCAGGGGCTCTTTTCTTGCTCCAGTCCCCAGCGCCAGTCGGGGGCGAAGGGCAGCATGGTCCAGACCGCTTTGCCCATGGCGCCCGCCAGGTGGGCGGTGGCGGTATCGATGGTGATAACCAGATCCAGGTTGGCAATGACGGCGGCCGTGTCGGCGAAACTGTGCCATTCGGGACCGAGATTACCGCGGAAACTGGAGAATTGTTTAAGCTCCCGAGCTTCTTCCGCCGGGGGACCGGTCTGCAGGCCGTAAAAATCGATGTCGTCAAGCTCCAGCAGGGGAGCCAGCTCTAAAGCCGGGCAGGAGCGGGCCGGGTCGGGAACGGGGTGCCCCCCCCAGACCAGACCGACTTTGAACCCTGCTTTGCCGGTCAGGCGCACGCGCCAGGCCCGGCAAAGCGCCCCCGGAGCCTTAATTAGTGGTTCGGGGGGCGGCGGGCCGGCATCGTCTGTCTGGAAAACGCGCGCCAGGCTCATCAGGGGAATATAGTAGTCGAAGGCTTTTGGGTAAGCCTGTTGGTGGTCAAAAATCAGCAGCTGGTCGATTCCGGGATGGTTTTGGAGCAGCTTGCACAGTTGGCGCGGTATTTCAAACAGCAGTCGTCCGCCACGTCGTTTGGCCGGAGGCAGGTAACGGAGAAACTGGAGATTGTCGCCAAAGCCCTGTTCGCCGTGCACCAGCAGCGTTTTTCCGGCAAAATTTTCACCCTGCCAGCGGGGCTGGGTAAAACTGTGCGGGTAGGTACGATCGACCGCCGTTCTTTTGAAACGCCACTCATATTCTTTCCAGCCCCTGCTGTAATCGCCGGTTAACAGGTACATAAAAGCCAGGTTGAAATGGGAATCAGGATCGTTTGGTCGTAAGGCCAGATCCTTGTGATAGTAAAGCAGGGCTTTTCCGGGCTGGTTGCTGTCCTGATAAAGGCGACCGAGGTTGGCCAGGGCGTCGGCGTACGCGGGGTATTTATTGATAAGTTCGAGATAAATCTTTTCGGCCGCGGCAAGCTCTCCGTTTTCCTGATGAAAGAGGGCGAGGTTGTAAAGATAATCGGGATTTTCCGGTTCCAGTTTCGCGGCTTGAAAAAAAGCGCGCCCGGCTTCATCCTTTCGTTTCTGATATTTGAGTGCGCGGGCCAGCAGGGTGTAGGCCCGTGCGTCGGTGCTGTCGAGAAGAAGTTCCCGGCGCAGGGCCGCCTCGGCGGCCGGCCAATCGTTGATGGCGATAAAATACTCCGCCGCTGCCAGCCAGGCTTCGGTTCTGATTTCAGATGCCGTCATTGCAGGGCGCCAGGCTGAGATCCTTGCCGGTCTGATCCTGAAAAATTCGTTCCGCCTTATAAATTGTAAGAGTATGAAAGGATGATTGCAAGGTGGTGTCGCTCCATTTTAATACCTTTCAGGCCGGTGTCGGGGAATTTTGCGGGCCCCCGGGCCATTCTCTCGCCGCCGGATCAAACCGGCGGTTCATTTTCAATTGCATGTTTGCTGAAAAAATGTCAATATTTTTCTGTCCCAAGGAAAAACCGAAAATCAGTTGAAAAGCAAGGGCTTGTTCTTGTAAAACTAATGATTGACGGTAGCGCGCCAGGACCTGGTGAACGATTTTTAGAGGTCATGACAACGCTGGCGCTCAACCCGTAACTGGAAGGCGGAATTTGGAAGACAAACCTGATCGGGTTTTCGCCGGTCACATGTCGGCGGGCTTTCGCGGGGACTGCTTGCGTCGGATCAGAGATCTGGAAAAGGCGGGTCGCCTGGCCGATGCCCTGGCTGAGTTTGAGCGGCTGCTGGCCGCCGAGGCCCCCGTGTTTTCGGCCGCCCTGTTGCTCGAATATGGCCGGCTCCTGTGGCTGGACCGGCAGTCGACGCGGGCGCTGGCTGTCTGGGAACAGCTGGTGCTTGATCCTTCTGCGGCTTCGTATGCCGGAAAGGCTCTCTATAATCTGGCCAAGGCCCAGGCCGAGTCCGGCCAATCGAGTCGGGCGGCGGCGCTTTACGAAAGGCTTTTGGCACTCGAACCGGAGACTCGGGAGGCCTTGTTTAACCTGGCCAATCTGCGCCAGAAAACCGGCGCTCCCGAGGCGGCGCTGCCTCTTTATCGGCGCTTGCTGGCTTTGGAACCGGGGAGGGTTGAGGCTTGGATCAATTGCGCCCGGGCCTGCAAAAGTTGTGGGGATTATGAGCGGGCCGAATTCTGCCTGGGACGAGCGTTGGCGTTGGCGCCGACAGCGGTTACGGCCCATTGGAACCTGGCGCACGTCTGCTTGAGTCAGGGACGTTTTGCTGAGGGCTGGGCCGAGTACGAATGGCGTTTGCGGCGGCCGGAGGCTTTTATTCCTGCCGGGGTCGAAAAGATCGCGCCCTGGCGGGGTGAAAACCTGCGCGGCCGCCGGCTGCTGCTCTGGAGTGAGCAGGGCGCCGGCGACGCCATTCAGTTTGTTCGTTTCGCCGCGAAATTGTCGGGGCCTCCAGCCTGCGTGGCTTTGCTCTGCCAGGATAATCTGCGGCGCTTGTTGCAATCCGCTCCCGGAATAGATTTGGTTCTGCCCTTTTCCAGTTTGCCGGAAGGTTTTGATTTCCAGCTTTCACTGCTAAGTCTGCCCTGGCGGCTGGGTTTGCATACTCAGGCTGAACTGTCGGCCCGGCCTTATCTTGCGGCGGGGCCGCCTGTCGCCAAAGGCGGCCCCGCCGGCGTGGGAAAATTTCCTTTTCATCAATTTGACGACTCCAGGATCAAGGTCGGTCTGGTCTGGAGCGGCAATCCTTTTCATGTCAATGACGCCAGGCGCTCAATCGCTTTCTCTGAGCTGGCCCCCCTGGGCCGGATAGCGGGAATGTGCTTTTTCAGCCTGCAGAAAGCGGTTAAGCGGGAGTCTCTGCCGCAAGCTCAGCGGGAAATTCAGCCCTTAATCGATCTGGCTCCCTGGATGAATGATTTTGCCGCGACCGCCTGGGTTTTGCAACAACTGGATCTGCTCTTGAGTGTTGATACTGCCGTCGCCCATCTGGCCGGGGCTCTGGGGGTTCCGGCCTGGATTTTACTGCCCTGCGAGGCCGACTGGCGCTGGGGTCTGAAGGGTCGGCGCAGTTACTGGTATGATTCCGTAAGGCTTTTCCGCCAGCCTAAACCAGGCGACTGGCGAAGTGTAATCGCGGCACTTGGAGAGGCGCTGGCTTCATTTGTGAAAGCTGATTTTCTGCGCGGTTAGCGCTCTGTCGGAGAGTGACCATGGCCTGGCCCGAATTTTGTTTTATTCTGCTCATGCCGCAGACAGGGGCTCTGCTCGAGGTTGAAGCGCGCCTGTTTGCGGAGTTGCCGGCGCAACGGCGCTGGGCCGAGGCCGTGATTTTTTTTGAGGGTCTGCTTGCGGTACGGCCGGGTTTTTTGTCGGCAGTCAATGCGTTGGCCCTGGTCGCGTATGAGAATCGTGATTATGACGCGGCTTTGCGGCTGCTTGCCGGCCTGCATCGCCGGGAGCCGAAAAATATTTTCTGGTTAAATAATCTTGGGGTTGTTTTGGCTGCGCGAGGAGAGTGCAGCGGGGCTTGGGCGATGCTTGACCTGGCGCTTAAACTGGCCCCGGCTCACGCGGAGATTTTATATAATCGGGCCTGTCTGGCAATTGTCGAAGGCAGGGCGGAACTCGCTCTTGAACTTTTACGCGCAACCCTGGCGCACTTTCCCGAACATCGACGGTCTTTGTTCGGATTAAGTCGTCTGGCCAAGGAAAATGGTTTGCTTGCCGAGTCGGTCGCCTGCTGTCGCCGACTGTGCGATAAGTTTCCTGAGAATGCCGAATATCGTTTCAATCTTGGCCTGATGCTGCTTAAAGTCGGGGCCTGGGAGGAAGGTTTTACCCTTTACGAAAGCCGACCGCCGGTAGGCGGGTTGAAGAATCTGGCGGCGGGAGAAAAACTTTGGCGAGGGGAGCCCCTGGCCGGAAAAACCATGCTGGTTATAGCTGAGCAGGGCCTGGGCGATACGATTATTTGCGCCCGTTATCTGCCGCTGCTGGAGTGTTTGAACGCCAGGTTGACCGTGGCGGTTCAGGAACCTTTGCTCGAGTTGTTGCGAAATAGTTTTCCTGAACTTGAAATACCGGCTGCGAACCAAAAGAAATCTTCATCGTATGATTATCGGATATCGCTTTTGAGTCTGCCGCATCGTTTCCGGACGCGCCTTGACAATCTGCCGGCGGTCGTGCCCTACCTCAAAGTCTCAACGGCGGCCCGTGAAAGATGGCGTTCCCGCCTATCTAGACAAAAGAACGGGTGTTTGAAAATCGGGGTAGTCTGGGCTTCAAATCCGATCAATCTTAAAGAAAAACGCCGAGCGCTTCCCCTGTCCCTGTTTTCCCGGCTGTTTGCGGTGGCCGGAGCCGTTTTCTTCAGCCTGAAAAAGGATCAGGAAGCGTCCGACTTAAGCCTGATCGACAAACTGCCGGCCGAACTGCGGTCGCGTTATGTCGATCTCGCTCCGGAGTTGACGGATCTGCATGAAACCGCAGCGATAATGGAAAATCTTGACCTGATTATCAGTTGCGATACCTCGGTACCCCACCTGGCAGGGGCTCTGGCGCGGCCGGTCTGGCTGCTGCTGCCTTTTGACGCCGATTGGCGCTGGCTTGTAAAGCGTGAGGATTCACCCTGGTATCCGACCATGCGTCTTTTCCGTCAGCCGCGGCCCGACGACTGGCAAACGGTGTTGGCAAGGGTGGAGCGAGAATTGCGGCGGTTGTCTGCTACCGGTAATCATGCCGAAAATTAGGCTTGAAAACTTCCAAGTAAACCAGTAAAAGCTGGTTGCTTTTAGACATGTGTGGCCGCGATAGCGGTCTGGGGACGCTATTCAGAAAATCGATCAGACCTACGGGCCCGGAATTTTCCGGGCCCGTAGGTCTGACGGTATTCTCAAGGTCTCTGGGTCGAGAACTTTACGGATGCAAAAGTTCGCAGGCCATGATGGTCTGTTTGCACAGCACCGAGGTGGTTACTGAGCCAACTCCCGCAGGTACCGGAGTGATTTTGGCGACAATCGGTTCGACCTCGGCGAAATCTACATCGCCGCAGTATTTGCCGGGGTTGGCGGGGTCCTCGTTGATGCCGACATCAATCACCACCTGGCCGGCTTTGACAAAATCGGCTTTAACCATTTTCGCCCGGCCGACGGCGGCGATCAGAATGTCGGCTTCCCGGCAGACTTGGTTAAGATTTTCAGTGCGGGAATGGCAGAGGGTCACCGTGCCGTGTTCACGCAGCAGCAGCATCGCCACCGGTTTGCCGACGACCAGCGAACGGCCGAGAACCACGCAGCGTTTGCCTTTGATCGGAATATTGTAGAAATGGAGCATGTCCATGCAGGCGGTCGGGGTACAGGGGGGGAAGCCGGTCAGGTCATCGGCAAAAACCTTGGCGGCGCCACCCAGGGTGAGACAATCGACATCCTTTTCGACCGGAATCAGGGCGCGAATTTTACGCTCGTCGAGATGTTTGGGCAGCGGCGCGAACATCAGTATGCCATGTACGGAAGGATTGACGCCGACGCCGGTGACCGCTTTCTCAAAATCAGCCTGGTTGATATCTTCCGGGTATTCAAAAACCTCATAAGCCATGCCGATAGCTTCGCAGGTTTTTTTGGCTCCGCCTTCATAGAAAAGATCATCGGGTCGGGCGCCGACGCGGATGATGCCTAGTTTGGGCATGATGTCGCGGGCCTTTAAAGCCTCAACTTTCTTAGCCAGTTCCTCTTTCATCGCGTCGGCAACCGGTTTGCCTTTTAAAATCTCAGCCATCGGGTTTTCTCCTTTTACTCTTATCTGAAATGCAGTTCTCGGTTCAGAGCTCTACCCCATGCCCATGCCGCCGGCAGGGGGGAGCGCTTCTATTTTTGCAGTTTATTGAGAACCAGAGCCAGGGTCTCATCCGCCAATTTCTGGCCGTCTGCCAGCAGGCGGTCCATTTCTTCCTTGGCCGCTTGATTGAATTCCTGGTCTTTGATGCCGTTAAGGTTGATAATCACATTGAGGCTGCCGGAAATCAGGGCGGCCTTGAGAAAAACCACGCCGCAGGCGACATCTGAAATGGCGATCATGGTGCCGATTTCACCCATCCGCTGATGAATTCTGATGCCTTCGTAGGCCAGACGCATGATATCCATGGGCACGGAACAGGCGGCTTTGCCGCAAGCTTCCATGGTTTCGTCTTTGACTTTCTGTTGTTCCGGGGTGTCTTTGGGCAGACCGTAAGCTTTGGACAGAGGCTCAAAAACCTCGGCGTCCTTATCGACCAGCGCCTCAAGTCCGGCAATGACCTTGGCGCCCCGCTCAACCAGCTCCTTGACTTCAACTTCCACATCGGCATATTTTTTTTTGCCGATAGTCAGGTTGCCGACCATATTGGAGAGAGCCATGCCGATGGCGCCACCCATGGCGGCCGCACCGCCGCCTCCCGGAACCGGAGCTTTGGAAGCCAGAACTTCGTTGAATTCTTTGCATGACTTATTGAGCATGGACATATGGAACCCTCCTCTTGCTTGAGTAGTCAGATAAGGTGCCATGCTTTTTTCGGCATGGCGACGATTGTCTATTGTATTTAGAAGCGAAAACCAGGCCCCGCTTACAATGGATACTTCTCTTTGTCAAGTGAAAACCGGCGCCGGTCTTTTATGTCCCTGGCTCTCCCAGGGGACTGCGTTTGTGGCCATGCTCTTGCGGCATGATCCTGAATTGGTTATCTATTAGTAACGTCCTAGTACGAGCCGCTCCACCGCAGGTTATTTTCAAGTGGGTGGCTGCTATGGCGGTCAGAGGGCGCTCTTCAGTCTCGGATCACAGGTGGTTTTCCTGCTCTCGCGACCGTTAGGTTTCTGTTTTTAAACAGTCAACCCGGCTTTTTTCTGCCGGAGATTGGTTGTCTGGAGACGGCTCGGTCAGCGCAGAACAAAAAGAGCGTAAAGACTGAGGGCATAGATCACCAGGGTCGGCAGCGAAGTGAAACGCGGCCGGTGACCGGCAACCTTTTGGATGGAGGAATAGTGGGCTGAAAAAAGGAAAACGCCGGTCATCAACATGCCGATGGCCGCGATCAGGGCCTGGCTGGGGGACCCGGCAGCCAATAGCGAACCGGGGAAAAAAAGAGATCAGCGATAGCCAGCCAGAATAGCGACGTTAAAAATGTTGCTGCCGAAGATATTGCCGGCCGCCATGGAAAAACTGCCGATGCCGATGGCGCTGAAAGTGACCACGATTTCCGGCAGAGAGGTGGCGATGGCCAGCAGGCTGTTGCCGACGAAGGTGGTTCCCCAGCCGCTGATTTCGGCAAGCTGTTCAGCGCTGGCCGCCAGGCTTGATGAGGCAACCACAATCATGGCGGCATTGATCAGCAGGCTTTTTCTGAGCTCGCGCGGAACCCTTTCCAGGCCGGTTTTTTCGCCGACCTGGAAAGAATTATGGGGATGGTTTTGAAAGGCGTGGAGCTTTTTCAGGCCCATGAGATAAGTCGTTGCGATCAGAAGGGAAAAAATATCGAGGTGGAAAACCCGCCAGAAACCATGAGCCCCGAGCCCCATCAAGGCTAGACTGATCATGATGAGAGACAAATAGGCGGTCAGGAGATTTTCTCCGTCCAGTTGCTGCTTTGCTTGCAGAGGGCCGGTAGAAAACAGGCTGATAACCCCCAGAATGGCCAGGTTGGCGGCATTGCTGCCGAAAATGTTACCCATGGCCAGATCAGGAGACTTTAAAAACAGAGCGGCGCTGACGGTGCTTGCCATTTCCGGCAGAGAAGTGACCAGGCCCAGAAGGATAACCCCGACAAAACCCCGGCTCAGGTCGGTTAGCTCGGCTAAGTGATCACCGGCCAGGGTAAGTCGACGACCGGAAATCAGGACCGCAGTCGCGGCACATATAAAAACCAGGGTCCAGATCATGATTCTCGTTGGTTTTGGGTTCCGAACAAACCTTCTCCATTCCTAATACGGAAATAATCCCGTAACCCAAATGATTTTTCACGGCCCGCAAATAAGTACTCTTATCAGGCCCAGCAGAGCTGGATAAGTTTCTTCATCGGGACATCCCCTTCGGGGATAACCCGTGAAGCACTTAACATTTTCTTGTTCTTGTGGTTGAAAAAATGTTGAAAAAACAAGAAAATAACCTGTAAGGTCCTAAAAAAGCCCGACAGCTGCACTTTTGTGCTGTCGGGCTTTTCCCTCGTGTCGTTGTCTAGACGGTGATGAGTTCTTTAGGCCTCATTCTTTTCGTCTTCTTCGTTGCCGCCCTGGTTGTTTTCCCTGCGACTGTCGGTAGCCTGTTGCAGCAGTTCGCCAAATGAAACTTTGCCTTTCTGGAAGCTTTCAGTGATGTACTCACCGCTTTCCATTTTCTCTTTTTCTTCGAGATAGGCTTTGATGCTCAAACCGATTTTACGGTCTTCATTGTTGATATTAAGAACCTTGGCAGTCACGGTGTCGCCAACTTTCAGCATCTCGTCGGCTTTCTTTTCCTTGTCGGACGTGATCTCGGAGATGTGCACCAGGCCTTCAACCCCATCTTCAAGTTCGACGAAAGCGCCGAAGTCGGTGATGTTGGTGATGGTTCCGGTGACGTGGTCGTTGGACATCAGTTTCTCACTGATATTCTTCCAGGGATCTTCATTGAGTTGCTTGATGCCGAGGGAAAAGCGCTGGTTGGCGGTATCCAGGTTGAGCACCACCGCCTGAATGGTTTCCCCTTTTTTGTAAATCTCGCCGGGGTGTTTGAGGCGCTTGCTCCAGGAAATATCGGAGATGTGAACCAGGCCGTCAATATCATTTTCGATGCCGACAAAAAGACCGAAATCAGTAATATTCTTGATTTCGCCTTCAATCTTGGTGCCGACCGGATATTTGTCGATCAAACTGTCCCAGGGGTTGGGTTCAACCTGTTTCATACCCAGGGAAATACGTCGTTTGTCCGGATCGATACTCAACACCACGGCTTCAATTTCATCGCCGACATTGACAATCTGAGTCGGATGTTTGATCTTTTTTGTCCATGACATTTCGGAAACGTGGACCAGACTTTCGATGCCTTCCTCAATTTCAACGAAGGCGCCGTAATCTTTGATGCTGATAACCTTGCCGGTGACTTTGGTGCCGACCGGATAATTTTCCGCCGCCTTGGTCCAGGGGTCTTCTTTCAGCTGTTTGATGCCCAGGGAAACCCGCTGCCGCTCCTGGTCATACTTGATGATTTTGACTTTAATGGTTTCGCCGACGGTGATGCGTTCGCTGGGATGGTTAACCCGGCCCCAGGAAATATCGGTAATGTGCAGGAGTCCATCGAGACCGCCGAGGTCGATGAAGGCGCCATAGTCGGTGATATTTTTGACCACGCCATCAACAATCACCCCTTCCTGAAGCTTGTCAAGGAGCTGCTCTCTCATTTTCTCGCGGGATTCTTCAAGCACAGCCCGGCGTGAGATTACGACATTGTTGCGTTTCTGATTGTGCTTGAGGATTCTGAATTCGTAACGTTCGCCAATCAGCTTATCAAGGTTGCGAACCGGTTTCAGGTCAATCTGTGATCCCGGGAGAAAAGCCGCTACCCCGATATCGACGGAAAGGCCACCCTTGACTTTGCTGGTGACTTCCCCTTCAATGGTTCCGTTTTCGTCGGCTATCCGTTTGATGTCGTCCCAGACCTTCATTCTCTCAGCTTTGGTGCGGGAGAGTTGAATATTGCCGTGTTCGTCTTCGTAACGTTCCAGGAAAACATCTATCTCGTCACCTGCAGCAACCGTGCAGCGGCCATTGGGATCCTTGAACTGGTTGATTGGAATGTGACCTTCCGACTTGTAGCCGATATCGATAACGACATCGTTATCAGTCACCAGAACAACGGTTCCGGTGACCAGGCCTCCGACCTTTACGTCTTTGCCCTTGATGCTTTCTTCGAACATGGCAGCAAAATCGTCATCGAAGTCTTCCTGGTCGAGGTCTTCCTCATCGGGATCGTTTTGCAGGTCAAGGTTTTCGTCCATTACCGTCGCCATTGACGGATCTTCCTGTTCATTGCCGTTGGTGAGTTGGTTTTCTGTCATTGGTTTAAATTATACCCCCTAGTTAAAGTTTCCGGTCTGATGAATCCTTTTGAAGTGCGAACTCACAACTGTTTTTTCTCCGTTCATGAGTCGCGGGCGGGAAACCAGACCCCCTGTCGGAGCCCTGAAGCCGGGGAATGCGGCTGTTTCAAGGTCCTTGGTTTTTTGCTCAAATTTACTGTCGACCGGTTGCCGACAGATCCAAAAGGGAGCCTTTAGCATAGGAATTTTTTAAATGCAAACTTAAAATGGTACGCCTGCTTGAAATCAGCCGGATAGTGCGGCCGGACTAGGTTCGGCTGTCGGTAATCCTGATCGTTGACTTTTTTCGGGCTTAATGCGTATAAAAGACGGGCCGACGATCATGGTGTCCGGTCTGCGCCTGATTGCTGGGAACTTTGGTTGCTTTTGGTCGGAAATCGGCGCATTAAGGTTGCAAACTCCAGGGGAAGAGCTTTTGGAGCCGGCACTTGCCGCCTGATACTGGCGGGGTGTTTTCCCCAAAAAAAAGATAATTTTCCAATGGCGATTGAACGCAGTTGTGTTTTGGGAGGTCGGTGATGGTTTGGGGCGCGGCGTTGGTCTACGCGGGTCTGGTAACCCTGCTCTTTTATGATGGCCTCAAGCACATGGTGAAAGGCTGGGGGAGTGAAGATTACAGCTACTGTTATCTTGTTCCCTTGGTTATCGCTTACATGATCTGGGAAAAAAGGGAGGCCTGGCGGCGTTTTCCAGCAGAGGTCTCCGTTTGTGGTTTCGGGCTGCTGTTG
>DSCM01000091.1 GCA_011049115.1 Pseudomonadota bacterium | reverse complement strand
CCGCCTCCCCGGCCACCAACCGGGCCGGCAAAACGGCCGGAGAACAGGGTTCAAGGCGGACGCGTTCAAGCCATTCGGCGAAAAAGGAACCGACCATGACCACGATCACCAGGGTCAGCCCCGCGAGCAGGAGCAGCACCGGATACAGCAATGAGGACGAAATCAGATAGATAAAGGTTTTAAGTACGGCGCCGGGATCAATCATTTAAGTCTCCTCGCCCGATTCCAGGTTAAACCAAAACCGGCGCCGAAAGCGGCGCCAATCGCCGCCGGCACCGGGAACCAATGGTTAGTAACCGCCGGCGTCCGCGCCTCAGGACAAACGGCAAGCCGGTAAATTTTATCGAGATCGGCAAACTGCGGCATAATCGTTACCGAGAGAAAGAAATAAGTGGCCAGCAGGATCATGGCGCCGCCGAGAAAGCTTTCCGGGCTTGCCGATACCACCGGATTCCGGCCGGCGAGAAAGGCGGCGGTCAGGGAAATCGTCATGAAAACCAGATAAAGTCCCGGCACCAGAAAGGCCCCATGTTCCGGAAAGCAGGCCAGAAAAAAGGCGGCCGAGAGAAAAATCACGGTGACGCAGACCGGGCAGGGCAGCACCAGCAGCAGCCAGCCGCGACTGCCGACCACTCTCACCTCCCGCCGCCGCAGCAGAATCACCCCCCAGATCAGCATCAGCCCCGCCAACAACAGATGAATCAGCATCCCCGAACGCATGAACAAAGCAATTGCGGCCAGATGCCGCAGGGGGTCGAGTCGCGGCAGCACCAAGGCAACGGCCGCAAAAACCAAAGCCCAGACCAGGGCGAACAGCAAGAGCCCGAATAACTCTTGCCGGCCACGGGGCCGACTGAGGAGGGCCGCAGTCAGGCCAAGCCCGCTTTTCAACGCGAAAACCCCGATCCCGAAAAGAATTCCTAAAACCAGACTTTTAAAGAGCAAAATAACCTCCTTGAACCTCCTTGTGGTTTAATACGAGAGCGAGCCCCGCAACTCAAGCTGGTATTGTCAGCCCGTACCTAAAGGTATTTCCGTTGGTCACAAATAAATACTTTTATCAGAACATTTTCTGGTTTTTATTGCTAAAAAAATTGTTGAAAAAAACAAGAAAATAACCTGTAAGGAACTAGCGCCGGCGGCGTGAGCCGATGAAAAAGAGCAGCAACAAGAGCATGATAAACAGCGACGCGGCCCACTGAATGCCGGACGAGCTCATCTGCGTGTCCTGGTCGGCGGTTTTGATATCCTCCATTTTGTAGCCCTTGACGGTTTCGGCGGCATCGTCGGGCTGCGGCGCCGCGTCGGCTTTCACCTCTGAGGCTTTTCGTTCTGAAGTTTTCTGGTCTGAAGCTTTGGCTTCCGCAGCCCGCGCTTTCGCGGCCTCGACACCCGACGCGGCGCTCAGCTCCCGCAGCAGCTTTTCCCGGTCGGCAACCTGCTCAGCCAGGGGTTTGGCGGCCATCTTCTCGATCGCCAGCTTGAACTGCACCGCCACCTCAGGCGCCACGACTCCAGGCAGGGAAATAATGTTGGCCACCATCTGGTTGAGCTGCGGGTTGTTGCAGGTGTGATCGCAGCAGGCGACTCCCTTTTCCACCACGCTGACGGCATATTCGCGCGCGAGTCTGGTTTCAACCTCTTTTGTCGGCCGCCAGTAGCCCTTGCGCACGGATTCCAGCATTCTGGCGGTCAGCGACTGGTAGGCCCAAGGATTCTCGCGATTGAAAAATTCCTGCAATTTCTGGCCGTACTTGTCCTCGACGTAGACCTCGAAGGTCTCCTGCCATTTGGCGGCGTCGATCATCTCCGGCGTCGTGACCTGCCAGCCCCACATGTTCTCGACGAATTCGGCCATCTCCCGGGCGCCGGCATAATTCTCCTTTTTCATCCCCTCGATCCAGCGAGGATTGAG
Organism: Pseudomonadota bacterium; assembly: GCA_011049115.1. Classification (NCBI taxonomy): domain Bacteria; kingdom Pseudomonadati; phylum Pseudomonadota; species Pseudomonadota bacterium. Next base: position 6,408 of record DSCM01000091.1, on the reverse strand, counting down.
ATAACGGCTGCGCAGCTCCCGGCCGATAATGGTATTCAGATCTTCGACATGCCCCCCAGCGAGCGTCTTCTGCACCGACACGAAGACTTCGGGGTTTTTGCCGCTGACTCGGCGCACCGCCAGCGACAGGCCGCCGAGATACTGAAACATATCGTCATTGTCCATGGTGGCATAGAGGTTCGAGCCCAGCGAATGGACGGTGGCGTTTACCTTGGCCAGGTTGTCTCGATAAACCCCGGCCAATGGTTCGCCCCAGAGATCACGGGAATAGCCGAACGAAACCATGTCAATGAAACTGTCAACAATCACCCGGTCATTGTCCCAGAGTCCGCTGGAACCTGTAAAATCGTCGACCTTGGTGCCATAGGCGCCGGGCCGGGCGGAAAAGAGCCGCACCAGCGCCAGTTTCTCCGCCTGGGCCGGAGCCAGGCCGCGGGCTGTCAGTTCATCCCTGATCAGGTCACCGTGTCGGCGGATATAGTTCTCGACATCATCAAGCGTCGCCGCCTGCCGCACCGCATCATCCAACAGCAGCGCCACATTGGGAAAGGTGTCGCGGAACAAACCCGACATCTGCATGAGGGCATCAATCCGCGGCCGCCCCAGCCGCACTCCGGGGATAGCCCGGACCCCGGTAACCTGGTCGCGCCGATCCCAGACCGGTTCCATACCCATCAATGCCAGGGCGGTGGCCGGACCGATGCCCTCGTCGCGCATGGTTTCCACCGACCACAGAATCACCCCGATCTTTTCCGGATAAGCGCCATCGTGTTTGTCCCGGTAGGCCGTGACCAACTCGTCCGCGGCCTTAAAGCCGTTGACCCAGGCCTCCCGCGACGGTACCCGGGCCGGATCGAAGCCGTAAAAATTCTTACCCGTGGGCAGGCTTTCGGGATTACGCAACGGATCGTTGCCGATCGCCGCCGCAATATACCCTCCTTCCAGGCCATGCAGCAGGGCGGCGGATTCCGCCGGACCGCAGGCGTCGAGCAGGGCCTCGTATGCGGCCGCCGGTTGCCCGCCCCGAGCGGCAATCGCCGCCGCAGTTTCACTCCGGGCGGTGCCGGAGGGCGAGCGGCCGAAGGTGTGCAGCCCATAGGGAATCATCTCGGTTTTCAGCTCAATTAAATAATGCTCAATTTTCTCCAGGCTGTCTTCATCAACCGTCTCCAGACCCAGATCCCGATCCAGACCGAGCTTGACGCTCTGGGCGCGGATTCTCTCCAAACGCGCAGCCTGAATCTTGCCGGATCCGGCGCTTTCATACTCGCTGATCAGACTCGCCAGGGCGGCGTATTCCTCGTAAAGACCGCCAGCCCGAAACGGCGGCGTGGCATGATCGATGATGACTCCCCGGCCCCGACGTTTGGCCTGAATCCCCTCCCCGACATCATCGACGATATACGGGTAAAGACTGGGAATGTCGCCAAGCAGGATTTCCGGCGGGCAGGCCGCCGACAGGCCCGCCTGCTTGCCCGGCAGCCATTCATGGGTGCCGTGGGTGCCGAGGCTGATCATGGCGGCGGGTTTAAGCTCATGCTGCAGCCAGAGATAAAAAGCGGTATACTGATGATGCGGATAGAGAATCGGACTGTGATAGAGTTTCTGCGGATCGTCGCCCCAGCCCCGGCTCGGCTGGGCGACCAGAGTGAGGTTGCCCAGGGTGATGGCCGGAATGATGAAATTTCCGCCGTGCATCATGATGGTCGAATCTTCGGGCCGCTCCCAGTCGGCGGCCACCATCTCCCGGAAACCGGGATCGAGCGCCTCCAGCCACTCACGATAGCGGGCCAGGGGGATTTTGATCACGGTGCCGGAACCCAGCAGGCGTTCCAGTTCCCCCGGCGCCCAGGAGCCGATGTTGCGACCGGATTTCAGCAGCAGATCCTTGATCTCCTCCTCACGCAACTCGCCCTCGATGTCATAGCCGGCCGCTTTCAGGTTGGCGATAATCTCCTCGATGCTGCGGAATACATTGAGATAACTGGCGCCGATATTCTGTTTGCCGCCGCCGTGATTGTAATAGACGAGCACGATTTTCTTGTCGCCGTTGGCCATCCGGCGCAGCCGGTGCCAATTGGCGGCCCGGCGGGCGAGTTTTTCCACCAGGGCGGTTTCGGCCACATAGCGGCTGCCCCGCGTTTCGGCCCGGCCCGCTTCCGAAACCGCTTCCCTGAGGCCGGCCACCGTCGGCTCGATCAGACCGACAAGCTCGGGGGCCGCCAGCTGAAGTCCAACCTCGGGCGGGGCCAGCCCCTGAACCGATGCGGCCCACTCCACGCCACTGGAGAAAAACAGATAATGGGGGTTGAAAACCGGCACGTCGGCCCGGGCCAGAACCTCGCCGGCGCCGTCCATGCGGGCGGAAAACTTGAAGGCGAAACCGGTGATCGATCCCAGTTCATCAGCCAGCGGCCTGGTAGCCAACAGCTTGTCCAGGGCAGCCGGCCAGTCACCGATCTCGCGCAGCCAAGTCACGGTATTGATCCCCTGGCGCTCGTAGGCGCGCATGAGGGCATCGAGCGGCGCTTTTTTAGCCGCCACCGGAAACCCCGGAAACACGACGCCCAGATTCCATAAGCCCCCCGGGTGCAGATGGCCGCTTAAGCGGTACCACTCGACATAGGAATCAAGATCGGCGAAGATGCGTGGAGCATCGGGATGATAGAGGCCGTTTTTTGGCGGCAGCACCGGCGCCGGGGCCGGCTGCCCCGGCAGACCGAGATCACGCCGGGCCAGAAAAATGATCAGATTGCGAATATTCTCGCTCGATGTGAAGCGAAAATAATCCCGCACGGTTTCGTCGAGAAGAAAACCGGCCTTGAGATAGTCGTCCGTGTGGCTGGAGCTGCGGACGGCGTACACCCGGGCCCCGGGCTGCAGCCGGGCCATATTCAGTTGCAGCCAGCCGGCCGGCTGCTCGGACATGATATCGACCACGGCGGCATCGATGTCGGCCAGCCGGGCGAGAAGGGCCGGTTTACCGACATCGGCGGCGGTAATCACCTCGACCTTCATACCGGGCACCTCAGGCCCGTCAAGCGCCCGGGCACAAGTATAGGCATCGGTATCGCCGACGAAAAAGGCAATCGTCCGCGCCGCCGCCGGGGGGGCCCAACCGCATTCCAGAACAACCAGCAGCACTGGCAGTATCAGTGCCGGCAACACCCACCGCCGGCTAAAAAACCAGTTCATAACCCACCTTGACCAGGGGTCCGTCGAGGTCGTAATACAGATACCGATTCGAGGCGTTGTCAGACAGATCGCCGGAGACCTGCACCTCCTCGTCAAAAATGTTGTCCACCGCCAAGCTCAGCCAGCCGGGACCAAGCCGCAGTTTCCCATAAAAATTGACCGTGGTGTAACTGTCGAGTTCGCGTTCACGGCCGGCCAGGCTCTGGCTGCTGAGGTCGAGGGTCAGCCGATCGCCGAGGAATTTGAGGCCGACGGTGGTCTGAAATTTCGGCCCGGCCTGATATTCGGCCCCTTCGGCGTCATCGGCCTCGGGATCGGCCCAGTAGCCGTTGCAATACACCGTCAGCCGGTTCCACCCGCCCGCCAGGGCGGCAAACGGACTCCCGGTCAGCTCCCATTCGATGCCGGCGCTCTGATAATTACCGGCATTGAAATAGGTCTGGGGGTAACCATGCCGGCGGTCGACCTCAATCTTGTCCTCGTAATCCATGTAAAAAGCAGCCAGGCGCAGACGTAACAACCGATGATCCCATTTCAGACCGGCCTCGTAGGTCCAGCCTTCCTCGGGACCGAGATTGGGATTGCCGACCATGAACGTACTCTCATAATACTGCTGATTGAAGGTCGGGCTGCGGAAGGCCCGGCCGAAATTGGCAAACAGATGGAAGCGCTCATGCAGTTTCAGATCGGCGCCGAAGCTCGGCAGCAGCCGATCGTAGTCATCGGTGCCCGGCTCCCCGTCGACGAACTGCTGGCGCAATCCGGCGGTCAGGGTCAGACGCTCGAAGAATTCCTTTGACACCTGACTGAACAGGGCGTAGTCGTTGCGATAGTGATAGCCGTATTTATTGTTGTAGTCGGCCCCGAAATAGGTGTATTCTCCACCGATAAGCCAGGTTGCCCAGGTCAGCGGCAGCCGGTAGTCGCAACTGATTCCGGAGTTGAAATTACGGTTGCGGTCCTCGGGGGCATTGCCGGTATACTTATCCCGGCGCATTTCCTCAAAGGTCCCGTACAGCTTGGCCTTGAGGACATCGGTTTCGTAGCGCAGATCGGCGAAATGCTTGTAATGCTCCTGATCGGTGCCTTCATAGGCCTTGCCGGGATTGTCATACAGCTTGCGGAAACCGCTTTCGTAATAGGAACCCAGATAATCGAAATAGATATCGGGCAGCGGATTGGCATTGAAATTGACGGCGAACTTGTCGCTGGCATCGAGATCATAGCGGTATCCCTTGGTAAAGCTGCGGGAAATCTCACGCTGGTCGCCGAGGTGCTGGTAGTTGAGGCCGAGATTGACACCGGGCAGGGTGGCTGACAGCGAGTGGTTGTGATAGTCCTCGTTGCCTGCCTCGAACGCGACCCGATATGCGGTTGTCGCGGCCGTTTTTCTGGTGATGATGTTGATGACCCCGGTCATGGCGTCGGCGCCGTAGAGAGTCGAGGCCGCCCCTTTGAGGATCTCGATACGTTCGATCTGATCGAGGGGAATGGTATTGAGATCGTAGGCGTGGCCGGCGCTGCCCTGAAGCGGGGCGCCGTTGAGCAGTATCAGTTCACCGTCGTAGACGCCGCGAATCGCCACCTTCGAATTCATTCCCCCGTGGGAAATCCCCAGGGGCGCGAAGGCCTTATAGGCGAAACCGCCGGCCCGTTTCAGAGCGTCGACCAGGTTGTTGCCCCCGGTTTCAACCAGCTCTTCCGCGCTGATCACGGTGACAAAACGCGGCGTACTGATTTCATCGCCGGGAAAACGATCCGCGGTGACGATAACAGAGCCCATCGTTGTCGCCGGCAACGGGTCGGCAGCCGTCACCGCACTATCCGCTGCGGCCACCGGTTCCAGGCTCTCCCCGGCCCGGACCGGGGCTGTTATCAGCAAACCCAGAACCACCAGACCACCGGCCAACCGCCGACCGCGGTGCCGCCAACCCCGACAAAAGAACTTCTTACCTGCCTCCTCTTTCCTTCTCATAGTTGTCTCCCTGCCCTCCCGCGAGGGCTTTAACAGGATTGGGCTGCCGAACAGGTCTCCTGGCTCCCGGTCATCCTACTCACCGCGCCTTCCCATCCATTTAAGAACAGTGGCATTTCGCGGCTTTCATCCCGGTTACAGTCGCGGGGCGGCGGCAGCTTCACACTGCCTTCCCTGGTTCAACGGCCTTACTTGCCGGACGATCAACAGCGCCCGGCCCTTACAATTTCATCAGCAATCTCCAAGTTTTCGCGGAACTTCCCTTCCGCGTCTCAAGAAGAAAATGCCGGATGCGTAACCAAGTGACCAAACAATCCGGCACAAAAACACCAAAACAAATCACACAAACAAAAAAAGCCCGAAACCTGCGAAGGCTTCGGGCTCCCATTTTTTCCCGGACCAGTACGCGCCTACCCCGTCTCCCCTGACGGCTGTTATTAGGTAAAGCTCGAGGTTTCGCAGCAGGTCTTCTGACTCCCGGATCAACCCTTCCGGCGGCGCCTTCCCGGAATCACTTCCAGTGGTCTATTGCCGCCTTGGTCCCCGGTTACAGCGGTGGGTCCGTCTCCGAATTACACGGAGTTCCCTTTTCATCCCGTCTGGGAACTGCAAAACCGCACAACTATCAACTGTGCCAATCCTATAACATCGACCAACGCTCCCTGTCAACCCGTTTTCAGCCGCCTGCCGTCCGGAGTCAGCGGTGTCCGGTTAGAAAATTGCACAAAAAAATATGCAAAACCTTAAAATTATACGATTTTTTTCTTGACAATCAGGTGAAAATGCGGGCGCGATATCCTCGTAATATTAGATTAGCTATTTACAAAGATATCGCCATGACCAACAAACTGCCGCCAAAAAAATTTGCATCTGCTGATTTGCTGAAATCAATCATCAACCCCCTGAGAAACGCTTCACATGGGGGCGCCGGTTTCAGAGTCAGGCGGCAGCCGGCCATTGAAAATGACCCTTGCCCAGCAGCTCGTAATTCTGGCTTATTTGCACCTCAACGATCGGCTTTGCCGAAAAACATCATCAGGCTTAGAGCCGGCAATAAAATTTTCAACCATCTCCAACAGTTACCCTGTATGTCCATTATCCTTGCAATAAGATTAATAAAAGGTGTTGCGACAAAGCGTTTTTTTTAATTCACAGAGAATTTCGAGGCCATAAGCGACCTAATCTTGGTTGTTTTTCGCTTCGAAGCTCCTTATTCAGTCCGCCGGTTTGATTTTTTG
>DSCM01000090.1 GCA_011049115.1 Pseudomonadota bacterium | reverse complement strand
GATAAACCCTATTTCCCGGATGGCGATCTTGTCATTGTCACCGGCGCCGGGGGCGGAGTGGGGACCTACATGACCCAGATCGCCAAGGCGATGGGGGCCCGGGCCGTGGTCGCGATTGATATCGACGACGAGAAACTGGTGCGAGCCCGGCGCTACGGAGCCGATCTCGCGCTCAATCCCAAGGGTAAAACCGCCAAGGATATCAAGGCCGAGCTCAAGGATTTCTGTAAGCAGGAAGGGCTGCCCCATAATTACGGCTGGAAAATTTTCGAATGTTCCGGCAGTAAGCCCGGACAGGCTTTAGCTCTGGAGCTGCTTTCCTTTGTCGGCAAACTGATGGTGGTCGGTTACTCGACGGCCAAGCATGAATACATGATCTCGAAACTGATGGCGTTTGATGCCGAAATGATCGGGACCTGGGGTTGTCATCCGAAATACTATCCGGCGGTGCTGGAAATGGTCGAAAAAGGGCGGATCGAGATCGACGCCTTTCTTGAAACCCGGCCGATGAGCAGCATTCGCGAGTCTTTTGCCGAGGTCCACGCCCAACCGATCAGCCGGCGGATCGTGCTGGTGCCTGATTTCGCCTAAATAAAATTTCCGGCGCGTCGCTCTGGTTCGCCGGACTCTTTCGCAGACTGAAAAATAAGGAGATAAACTGATGGCTTTAGACTGGATTCCACGTGAGGATAAATTAAAAGATCATTATCTTTTCCGGGAGGAACATTTCGGTGGTGAGAATGACGCTCCCTGCACTATTTATGAAAAAAGGCCGGTGCTCGACCCCGACGGCAAGGTGGTCGAAGGTCTGTATACCGGTTGGATTATTCTCAATAATCCGGCTCAGTACAATTCTTATACGACCGAGATGGTCAAGGGGGTGATTGCCGGTTTTCAGCGGGCTTCGGCCGATCGTCAGGTCGTGGCCGCCGTGTTTACCGCCGTCGGCGACAAATCTTTCTGTACCGGGGGCAATACCAAGGAATATGCGGAATACTATTCGCAGCGGCCTCAGGAATACGGCGACTACATGGATCTTTTCAATGGCATGGTCGACGCAATCATCAACTGTAAGAAACCGACCATCTGCCGCATCAACGGCATGCGGGTCGGCGGGGGCCAGGAAATCGGGATGGCGACCGATATTTCGGTATCCTCCGATCTCGCCATTCTCGGTCAGGCCGGTCCCAAGCATGGTTCGGCTCCGGACGGCGGCTCCACCGATTTCCTTCCCTGGTATCTGGGGATTGAACAGGCGATGTGGAATTGCGTTTCCTGTGAAATGTGGAGCGCCTATAAGATGAAACGTCTGGGGCTGCTCTCGAAAGTCGTGCCGGTGATCAAGGATGGCGATACATGGGTGCGCAACCCTCTGGTCGAAACCGATAACTGGGTTGAGGACGGCGAAATTGTTTACGGTGAATTCAAAACCGGAGCCGCCGCCAAGGCCGCCCGTGAATATGTGCGCACGGCTAAAACCGATTTCACCCTGCTTGACCAGGCGGTGGAAGAACTTGTCTGGAAGTTCGCCAATCTGATGCCTCACTGCCTGATGAAATCCGTGGACGGTATTCGCGCCAAGAAGAAATTCTTCTGGGACCAGGCCAAGCTGCCCAACCGGCACTGGCTGGCCGCCAACATGAATTACGAGGCCTACATGGGGTTTAACGCCTTCAATACCAAGAAGATCACGGGCCGGGATACGATTGATTTTATTAAATACCGGCAACTGGTGGGTGAGGGTGCGGAAATCGGCGCCGCTCTCTATGAACAGGTTTTCGGTCGGCCGCAAGAACGGTAAACTTGAGTTATCACTGCCGCGCTAAAAAACGGGATGCTTTTTGCATCCCGTTTTTTTATGTCGCAGCGCAAGCTTCGGCGCAGGTTATAGCGTCTCACAGTTTGTGTTGGTTTGAAGGAGCGATTTGGCCGAGGTTTAGTTTTGAGGGCGCTCAAGTGTTTTCCCGTAACCGCTCGCGGAAGTTCGTTTGTGAAAGTAACCAGCCTTTGAGCGGGCTTACGTGGTTATGAAAAAAAACGAGAAACTAAGCTGATGAGAATCCTTGCCTGCGGGCCGTAAGCGCCGCTTTCCGGTCGCTGGATCGCGTTTGCAGGAGTCTTTTTGTTTTGACATTGCTGAATGACTTGTGTACCTAGACGCAGGCTTTTCAGCGGCGCCGGTTTTTCGGCCGCGGAGTTTTTCCATAAATTGATCGGGAGGGTCATGACCAGTCTGCTTTGTCTGATTGATACCAGTGCGCTGGTTTTTCGCGCCTTTCACGCGATTCGACCGCTGACGACCTCGACCGGCTTGCCGACCAATGCCCTGTTCGGTTTCTGTCAGATGCTGCTCAAGGTGCTGGAGGACCTGCAGCCGAGCCATGTCGCGGCCGCTCTTGATCTGCCGGAAAAAACCTGGCGGCATCGATTGTACCCGGCCTACAAGGCCAACCGTCAGACCCCGCCGCCGGAACTTGAAGCCCAGTTTCCCTATGTGCCGAGACTGCTTGAGGCTTTTGGCCTGCCGGCGATCGGGGTGCGGGGTTTTGAGGCCGATGATATTATCGCCACCCTGACCCGCAAAAGCCGTGAGGCCGGGCTGGAGGTGCTCATTGTTTCCGGGGATAAGGATCTGATGAGTCTGGTCGGAGAGGGCGTGGTCATGTACGACAGCATGAAGGACAAGCGCTATGATCGGGCCGCGGTCAGCGAACGGCACGGAGTTTGTGGCGAGCGTCTTCTCGATTTGCTGGCTCTGGCCGGAGACAGCGCCGATAATATTCCGGGCGTGCCCGGCATCGGTCCGAAAAGCGCCCTGAGCCTGCTTAGCGAGTTTGGGAATTTGCAGAATCTGTTAAATAATGCGGCCGCGATTGAACGTCAGGGTTGGCGGGAAAAGCTGCTCGCGTATCAGGCTGAGGCCCGGCTTTCCCGGCGGCTGGTGACGCTTGTCGACGATGTCGAGCTGGCTTGCGAAATCGCCGATCTGGGTTGCCGGAAGCCGGACTATGATAAACTGCGCGCCCTGTTTGCCGAGCTTGAGTTTCATGCTTTAAGCCGGCGTCTGAGTCCGCAGCAGACCGTGAGCCGCGAGGGCTACCGGCTGATCGACAACCAGGAAAAATTAGCGGTCTTGCTGCGGGATCTGCAGGGGGTGCAAAAACTGGCGCTGGATACCGAGACCACCTCTATTGATGCGATGCGGGCTGAACTGGTGGGCATCTCGCTGGCCTGGAACAGTTATGACGCGGCCTATCTGCCGGTTGCTCATGCGGGGGATGTGGCTCAGCTTGGGCGCGAGCTGGTCCTGGACCAGCTTCGCCCCCTGCTCAGTGATCCCGGGATCAAAAAGATCGGCCAGAATTTCAAATATGATGCGATTGTTCTGCAACGAGCCGGAATCGAGGTGGCGGGCCTGGATTTTGATGCGATGGTGGCCTCCTATCTGATCAATCCGACCCGGCATCGCCATGGGCTTGATACCCTGGCGCATGAATATCTGGCCCACAGCCCGATAACCTACAAAGACGTGGTGGGCTCGGGACGCAGTCAGGTGACGATCGATCGGATTGCCCCGGACAAGGTTTCCGACTACGCCTGTGAGGATGCCCAGCTGGCTTTTATCTTGAGTAAGCGGTTGCGGCCCAAATTGCAGGAAGATGACCTGGAAGGGCTTTTTGTTCAGATTGAGCGTCCTCTGATCGGAGTCTTGCAGCGGATGGAGATGACCGGGGTCAATATCGATGCGGAACTGCTGACCAGAACCGCAGTTGAGTATAATCAGCGCCTGGAAATAATGGGTCGGGAAATTCATGCTCTGGCTGGGCGTGAGTTCAATATCAACTCACCCAAACAGTTGGCGGAAATTCTTTTTCAGGAACTCGGCCTGCGGGTGCTCAAAAAGACCAAAAGTGGGCCGTCGACGGCTCTGGAGGTGCTGGAGCGTCTGGCCGACGAACATCCCCTGCCGGCCAGAATTCTGGAATACCGGTCTCTGGCCAAACTGGTTTCAACCTATCTCGAAGCCTTGCCTCGTCTGGTTCATCCCGCGACCGGTCGGGTGCATACCTCATATAATCAGGCCGTAACCGCAACCGGCCGACTTTCCTCCTCCGATCCCAATCTGCAGAATATTCCGATTCGCGGGACGGATGGCGCGGTGATTCGCCAGGCCTTTGTCGGAGCAGGGGAAAATCTTATTCTGGCGGCGGATTACTCGCAGATAGAATTACGTATCCTGGCCCATTTTTCCGGGGATCCAGCCTTGGTTGAGGCTTTTCGCAGTGGGGCTGATATTCACGCCCGCACCGCCGCGGAGATCTTTCAGGTCTTGCCGATGATGGTGACTCCGGAAATGCGGCGTCAGGCCAAGACCATCAATTTTGGTCTGATCTACGGGATGGGGTCGCAAAAGCTGGCCCGGGAGCTTAATATTGACAGAAAAACGGCAAAAGCCTATATAGAAAGTTATTTTGCCGCCTATGCCGGGGTCAAGGATTATTTCGCCGGGGTGGTGGCCACGGCCGAGCGCCGTGAATATGTCACGACCCTGTTTAAGCGGCGGCGCTATCTGCCCGAGATTAACAGCCGGAACAAGAATCTTCAGGAAATGGCCCGGCGCACCGCCATCAATACCCCGATTCAGGGGACGGCGGCCGATCTGATTAAACTGGCGATGGTGGTGCTGGATCGCCGGCTGCGAAAGGAAGGCTGGCGCAGTAAAATGATCATGCAGGTTCACGATGAACTGGTCTTTGAAGTGGCGCCTGACGAGGTTGATGAACTTACCCTGATGGTGCGGAAAGAAATGGCCGAGGTCCGGCCGCTCAAGGTGCCGCTGGTGGTTGATGTCGGGGTGGGGAAAAATTGGTTCGAAGCCCATTGAATCAATGGCGCGGCGGGCTTGTTTTCGATTAAGGTTGTGGAGGCTGGCTGAAAGAGCATGGATTCATTTCAGGAAACGCTCGATTATCTCTACGGGCTCGAGCATTTCGGGATCAGCCTGGGGCTGGAAAATATCGTCGAGCTTTGTGCCGCCGTCGCCAATCCTCAGGACTCTTTGCGGATTGTTCATGTCGCCGGCAGTAACGGCAAGGGGTCAAGCATTGCCTTTTTGCGTGAGTTGCTGCGCCGGCACGGACTTTCCGTCGGGGTCTACAGCTCGCCGCACCTGCGCCATTTTTCCGAACGGATAACCATCGATGATACACCGATCAGCGAGGCGGAGATTGTGGCTCTGACCCGGGAACTGCGGCCTGTGGTGGAAAGGATTCCTCGGATCGTCACCTTTTTTGACTTTACCACCTGCATGGCCCTGCTTTATTTCGCCCGGCAGCGTCCGGATATTGTCCTGCTGGAGACCGGTCTTGGGGGGCGTCTCGATGCGACCAACGTCGTGCCTAAGCCGCTGTTGACGATGATTACCAATGTCGCGATTGAACACGAAGAGTTCCTGGGCTCGACCCTGCTCGCCGTGGCGGCGGAAAAAGCGGGCATTCTCAAACCCGGAGTGCCCCTGGTTTCCGGGGTCAGGAATGAAAAGATTCGGAATCTCCTGGCCGGGCGTCAACGTGAGCTGGGAGCCTCCGCCAGTTTTCTGGGGCGGGATTTCCGCGTGCGTCGGCAGGGTGACGGTTCATTTTCTTATTATGGTTCCGAACACAGCTTTACCGGGCTGGAAACGGCCATGCGCGGCCGACATCAACATGACAATGCCGCCTTGGCCTTGCGGGCTTTTGAGATTCTGGCCCATGAGGGGCTGTTTGAGCTTGACCCGCGCAAGGTCGCCGCGGCCTTGCGAGAGGTTTCCTGGCCCGGACGGCTGCAGCAGGTTGCGAGTCGCCCGGATATCTATCTTGACGGGGCCCATAATCCGCATGGTGTCCGGGCGCTGGTTCCGGAATTGCGCCGTTTGAAGGGTGAGCGTCGGCTGATTCTTTTGCTGGGGGCCATGAAGGATAAACGGATTCGGGAAATGGCGGTTCAGCTGGGTCCTCTGGCGGACGAGGTGATTGTCACCCGGGCGCAGCTGGATCGCTCCTGTAATCCCCGGAGCCTGGCGCTGGAGATACAAAACTATTGTTCCCAGGTCATGATAACCGAGTCCGTGAGCGAAGCCTTCGCTCTGGCGCGCCACCGGGCCCAGGCCGCGGATCTGATTTTTCTGACCGGTTCGCTGTATTGTGTCGGCGAGGCTTTTGAGGTGCTGGATCTGCCGGTTAATCGACCGGCGGCCTAGGCGGATTTCCTTTTGGGGAAGAGGTGAATGCATGCGGATCGTCGCGCTTTACGGCAGCCCCCGGCGTTGGGGCAATACCGCGAAACTGCTGGCCGAGGCCGTGGCCGGCGCACGCGGAGCCGGGGCCGAGGTTGTCGAGATCGTTTTGCGTGATCTTAAAATTACGCCCTGCCTGGAAATCTACGCCTGCAAGGAACATGGCCGCTGTGCCCTCAAGGATGATTTTCAGGCCTTAGCGGAAAGTCTGCTGCAGGCTCAGGCGGTCATGTTGGCCTCGCCGATCTTTTTTTATGCGGTCAGCGCGCATGTCAAAGCCGTGATGGATCGTTGTCAATCTCTGTGGGTGAAGAAATACTGGCTTGATCATAAACCGCTGGGGCGGCTGGATAATCCTCGGCCCGGGCTTTTTCTGGCAGCCGGAGCCACTCGGGGAAAGAATCTTTTTACCGGCGCAGAACTCAGCGTTAAATATTTCTTTGATACTTTTGGTACCTCGTTATGGCGAAGCCTGGGTTATCGTGGCCTGGATGAAGCCGACGAGATTTTACAATATCCTGAATATCTGGCTGAAGCCCGGCAAGCCGGGATTGATCTGGTGGTCGAAGTTCGGAAAAACCAAAAATGACATCATCCATCTTGAGACTGATCGGAAAAAACAAGGCTTTACAGTTTTTCTTTTTGTTTCTGATCCTGTTGCTGGTCCCCTCTGGTCCGCTCGGGGCCGCGGTGCCGGAACTGCCCGGCGCGGCGGCCGTGGTCGCCGACAAAACGGTTGAGATTGAGGCCCGGTATCTTTACTATGACAAGCAGGCCGGTCTGTATCATGCTCAGGGCGAGGTCGTGATTCGTCAGAAAGGTATGGAACTCAAGGCCGACAAGGCGATTCTCAATCAGGCGAAAACCGAATTTGAGGCCTGGGGAGAGGTGCTGTTGCGCGATCGCAGCGATTATCTCGCCTGTCGTTATCTTAAATTTAATTATCGTGATCAGATCGGCTCGATTCGGGAGGGCCGGATTTTCATTAAAGAGAAAAATTACTATATTACCGGAGAACAGATCGAAAAGACCGGGCCCCAGGCCTACGATGTCAGAAACGCGACCCTGACTACCTGTGATGCCGAGCGCGCCGCCTGGCTGATCCGCTGTCGCCGGGTCGAAATCAGGGAGAATGGTTACGGCATCGTCGACAACGCCGTCTTCGCGATTAAAAATGTGCCGGTCCTCTATCTGCCAAAAGGGGTTTTTCCGGTTAATACCAAGCGCCAGACCGGTTTTCTTCTGCCCGGGATCGGCTATTCCGACAAGGATGGGGTGGTGGTCAAAAATGCCTTTTTTTGGGCGATCGACCGTTCTCAGGATCTGACCCTTTATCCCGAAATCTATAGTCAAAGAGGGGTCAGGTTTGGGGCTGAATATCGCTACGTTATCGATGAGCGGGCCAAGGGGGATCTCAGCGCATCCTTTATCAGTGACCGGCTGGTCAAGGATAGCCCAAAGGATTATCCTGATGCCGACCAGGAACGCTGGGCCCTGGGAGCGCATCATCTTCAGACCCTGAAGCATGGTACGATTTTAAAGGCCGCGGTCAACCTGGTCAGCGACAACGAGTATCTGGAGGATTTTCCCGATACCTTTAGCGGGGCTTTTATCGATGAGTTGGATAATCTTGACAGCAAAACCGATACCTATCTGCGTTCCCTCGTCAGTGCCGGTCACAACGGGGAGGCCTACGGTGGGGCCGCCGAAGCGCGTTACTATCAGTCATTACTGCGCGCCAATGATGATCAGACCCTGCAGCTGTTACCTGAGATCACCTTTTTTGCCCGTAATCGCGCGCTTGCCGATCAGGACTGGATTTTCTGGCGAGCGGGGATGAGTTATAGCCATTTCTGGCGCCGGGAAGGTGAACGTGGCCATCGTATCGATGTTCACCCTCAACTGACCCTGCCGTTTAAACTGGGTGCTTTTGAGCTCAGCCCTTTTCTCGAACTGCGGGAAACCTGGTATCAACTCAGTGAACGGGACGCCGGTAAAAAGAGCCGCGAGTCGCGGGAAACCCTGGCCGCCGGGGCTGAACTGAGAACCGTTGCGGAAAAGGTTTATGATTTTGACTGGTGGGGCATGGATCGGCTGTTGCATACCCTGGAGCCGACCGTCGCTTATCGCTACGTTCCGGATGTCGACCAGAAGGAACTGCCGGTTTTTGATGATCTGGATTTTCTGGCGGAGGAGAGTAATGTTTCCTGGTCGCTGGTCAGTCGCCTGGTCGGCCGCTATCCTCAGCCCGAAGCTGCGGATCGTTTCGAGTATCATGAATGGCTCAAGTTTCAGCTAGGTCAGGCCTACAGTTTTATAGACGTTGCCGACGGTCGTCGGTTTTTCAGCGACGATCAGCATGCTTCCGCTTTTTTTAGCCGTCTGGAGCTTAAAAGTCGAGGCGGCGGACTTTATCTGAAGGTCGAGAATCGTTTTGATCCCTATGAAAATGCTTGTCAGCTGATGACCGCGTTGCTGTCGACCCGAGATCGGCGAGGGGATTTTCTGGCGCTGGAATACCGTTACGAGCAGGACCAGCTTGAGATTCTTACGACTTCCGCGCACCTGCCGCTGTGGCGCTGGCTTGATGTTTACGGCGCGGTCCGTTATTCGATCGCCGACAGTCATCTCTGGGAGACCATTTATGGTTTCAACTACCATCCACAATGCTGGGCCCTGGATTTTTCCATCAATGAGGAGCGGGATCCTTACGATCTTTCCTTTCGCCTGCTGGTGAGTTTTAATGGGCTGGGCGGTCTGGGGAGTAAATAAAACGGTAACTTTCGGCGCAGATGATTTGGACTTGGGCTGTAATGTGAAAATCAGGTCATGCCCCCTGCTTTCCCGGGTTGGCTGCATTTACTAAATGGTTTGACGAAGATTCAGGGAAGGGAGAAAATACGATGCATATAACCGTGATCGGCAGCGGCTATGTCGGCCTGGTAACCGGCGCCTGTCTGGCTGAATTCGGCATGAACGTGACCTGCGTCGACCTTGACGAGGCCAAGATCGCGTCCCTCAATCGCGGGGTGATGCCGATTTATGAGCCCGGGCTGGAAGATCTGGTGGAGCGCAATGTCAAACAGCGGCGTCTTTCCTTCAGCACCGATCTGCGACAGGGAATTGGCGTCTCCCTGGTTATTTTTATCGCGGTCGGCACCCCGCCGGCGGCGGATGGTTCGGCCGATCTTAGTCAGATTCGAGCGGTGGCCGCCGATATCGGTCGTTATATGAACGGCTACAAGGTGGTGGTCGATAAAAGTACGGTGCCGGTCGGCACCGGTCAGATGGTCAAAGAGGTGATCCGCGAACATCAGCCGGCCAGAATTAATTTCGATGTGGTATCCAACCCGGAATTTTTACGGGAAGGGTCGGCGATTGCCGATTTCATGCGTCCCGATCGCGTGGTGATCGGCACGGAAAGCGAGCAGGCGGCGGCCATTATGAAGGATATCTACAATGTCCTGTATCTCAATGAAACCCCCTTTGTTCTGACCAATATTGAAACCGCCGAACTTACCAAATATGCGGCCAACGCCTTTCTTGCGACCAAGATCAGCTTTATTAACGAAATCGCCAATCTTTGTGAGAAGGTCGGAGCCAATGTGCAGCAGGTGGCTCGCGGCATCGGGCTGGACGGTCGCATCGGCAAGAAATTTCTTCATGCCGGCCCCGGTTACGGGGGCTCCTGTTTTCCCAAGGACACCCTGGCCCTGGTTGCCACCGCCCGCCAGTACGACGAGCCCCTGGCCATTGTCGAGGCCGTGGTTGCCGTCAATCAGCGCCAGCGCCTGAGAATGGTCGAAAAGGTGAGCGCCCTGCTGGGCGGCGAGGTTGCCGGAAAAACCATCGCTTTGCTGGGGCTTTCCTTTAAGCCGGAAACCGATGATGCCCGCGATGCTCCGGCGCTGGCTTTTGTCGAGGCGATGCTGGCGGCCGGCGCCAGGATTCGTGCTTATGATCCGGAAGCGATCAAGTCCTTTCAGGAATTTTACGGCAAAGAGCGGATTTTCTATGCCGCCGATGCCTATGACGCGGCGGCCGGCGCCGATGTCCTGGTTCTGATGACTGAGTGGAACCAATTTCGCTATCTGGATCTTGAGCGTTTACGCGAGCTGCTGGCCGCGCCCCGTTTTGCCGATTTGCGCAATGTTTACGATGGGGCCAAACTGAAGGCTCTCGGTTTTACTTATGTCGGGGTTGGCCGCTAAGGCGGAAAATAATTCTTGACAGTCAAGCGGTTACTATAATAGTGAAGTCGTCTGTCGTTATGGTATGCAGTATACAATGAGAAGGTCTTTAATTTTTAGTAAGGGAGTAACCTGATGTCTTTGAGAGAAGCCCAGTTGGAACGTTTGGAGCAAATGAACCAGGCCGCCGAGCTCAGTGGCGGTGCCGATCGTATCGCCAAACAGCATGAGGCCGGTAAGCTGACCGCCCGGGAGCGCATGCTTTACTTTTTTGACGAGGGGACCTTCGAGGAGATCGACAAGTTCGTTACCCATCGCTGTACGGACTTCGGGATGGAGAAAAACAAGATTGTCGGTGATGGAGTGGTCAGCGGTTACGGTCGGGTAAACGGTCGCCTGACCTATGCCTGTGCTCAGGATTTTACTGCGATCGGCGGCACACTGAGCGAGACCAACGCTCAGAAGATGTGTAAGCTTCTCGACATGGCGGCTAAAAACGGAGCACCTTTTATTGCTCTTAACGATTCCGGCGGCGCCCGCATCCATGAGGGGGTTTCCAGCCTCGGCGGTTACGCCGAACTCTTTTATCGTAATACCATCTATTCCGGGGTGATTCCCCAGATTGCGGCGATCCTCGGACCCTGCGCCGGGGGGGCGGTGTATTCACCGGCGATCATGGATTTTATCGTCATGACGAAAAATACCAGTTACATGTTCATTACCGGTCCTAATGTCATCAAGACCGTGACCAATGAAGATGTCACTCAGGAAAAGCTTGGCGGCGCCAATACGCATATGAAGACCAGCGGGGTGGCTCATATGGCGGGTGAAAATGATCGGGACACGATTGATCAGATCAAACGCCTGCTTTCCTTTCTGCCTCAGAGCAATCGGGAAAAAGCGCCGCTGCTTGATTTTGACGGCGAGGTCGAGAAACTGATTCCGGAACTCAATGAGGTGGTTCCGGCTGATTCCCGGCGGCCCTATGATATCAAGAAGATTATCAAGCTGGTGGCCGACCGTGGCGACTTTATGGAGATTCAGCCTCAGTACGCGGCTAATTTAGTCATTGGTTTTGCGCGTTTTAATGGAGAATCCGTCGGTATTATTGCCAATCAGCCGAATTTTATGGCCGGTTGTCTGGATATCAACGCTTCCGATAAATGCGCCCGTTTTATACGTTTCTGTGATTGTTTCAATATCCCGCTGCTGACCTTCGTCGATGTGCCCGGTTATCTGCCCGGAACCGGACAGGAATTTGGCGGTATCATTCGCCACGGGGCCAAGATCATCTTCGCCTATGCCGAAGCTACGGTGCCGAAAATTACGATTACCACCCGCAAATCCTTTGGTGGTGCTTACTGCGCCATGTCTTCGCGCCAGCTCGGGGCCGACATTCATTATGCTTATCCGACCGCTGAATATTCGGTGATGGGTCCGGATGGCGCGGTCAATATCGTTTTCAACAAGGAGCTCAAGGGCGCGGCTGATCCGGTGGCCAAACGTCAGGAGCTGGTTGATGAATACAAGGCCAATTTTGCCAACCCCTATCGCGCCGCGGCGTATGGTTTTGTCGATGAAGTGATCAAACCTGAGATGACCCGGATCAAGATCATTCGGGCCCTGGAGATGCTTCAGGACAAGGAAGAACAGCTGCCCTATCGCAAACATGGAAATATTCCGCTGTAGTACCTAACCGTTGATTTTCGGTTTGAAAACACCAGAAAATGAATGGATGAAAGTGCTTGTTAGCGGGCCGTGGAGGGCGTTGGGGTTGCCCCGCATTAGTGCCGCACGGTCGAAATGTGGTCGCAAAAACCAGAACATTTGAGGTCGGCCCGTTTCGGTGCGGGGACGGTTTTGAGCGCCGGCGGCAATGCCCTGGTTAAGCCGGGGGACGCAAAGTAACAAAACTTAACTCCGGCAGTTGCTGATTGGCCAATCTGCCGGGGCGTTTATTCTTGGGTTGCGGGTTCAAGGCCCGCATTATAGTAGAGTGAGGTGTTATGATGAGCTGTTGTACTCACGCCGACGACAAGGCGCGGCGGGTCGAACGTCAAGCCCAGTGGCAGGATATGGTTGATAAGGCCTTAAGTCGTTTTCCCGAACGCAAACCGGTTTTTACCACAACCTCAGGTATTGAGGTGAAGCGGCTGTTTACCCCGCTTGATGTTGAAGGGGTTGACTATACCGAGGATGTCGGTTTTCCCGGGGAGTATCCTTTTACCCGCGGGGTGCAGCCGACCATGTATCGAGCTCGTTTCTGGACCATGCGCCAGTACGCCGGTTTTGGTTCAGCCCGGCAGACCAACGAACGTTATCGTTATCTGTTGGCTCAGGGCCAGACCGGTTTGAGCGTGGCTTTTGACCTGCCGACTCAGATTGGTTATGATTCCGACCATGAGCTTGCCGACGGCGAGGTCGGCAAGGTTGGGGTGGCGATTGACTCGTTGGCGGACATGGAAATTCTCTTTGACCAGATCGCCTTGGACAAGGTCAGTACCTCGATGACCATCAACGCGCCAGCTGCGGCTTTGTTGGCGATGTATATCGCGGTGGCGGAAAAGCAGGGGGTCGGCTCGGAACAGCTGCGGGGCACGATTCAGAATGATGTCCTGAAGGAGTATTTCGCCCGGGGCACCTATATCTTTCCCCCCCAGCCGTCGATGAAGATCATCACCGATATCTTTTCTTACTGTAAGGATTATCTGCCCAACTGGAATACCATCAGTATCAGTGGGTATCATATCCGCGAAGCCGGCTCTTCTGCGGTGCAGGAGGTGGCCTTTACCCTAGCCGATGGACTGGCTTACGTCGATGCGGCCGTGAAAACCGGTCTTGACGTCGATGCCTTCGCGCAGCGCCTCTCCTTCTTTTTTAATGTGCATAACAATTTTCTCGAAGAAGTGGCTAAGTTCAGGGCCGCGCGCCGTCTCTGGGCCCGTCTGATGAAAGAGCGTTTTGGGGCTCGGAAAGCCTCCTCGCTGATGATGCGTTTTCATACGCAGACAGCCGGTTGCAGCCTGACGGCGCAGCAGCCGGACAACAATGTTGTTCGGGTGACCATGCAGGCTTTGGCGGCGGTGTTAGGCGGCACCAATTCGCTGCATACCAATTCACGCGACGAGGCCCTTTGTCTGCCGACCGAGGATTCGGTGCGCATCGCCCTGCGCACTCAGCAGATTATCGCGCATGAGAGCGGGGTTGCCGATACTATTGATCCGCTGGCCGGTTCCTATATGGTGGAGTCGTTGACCGCGCAGATTGAAGAAAAGGCGTTGGCTTATATCAAGAAAATTGATGACCTCGGGGGGGTGGTCAAAGCGATTGAAGCAGGTTATATTCAGCAGGAAATCGGCGACAGCGCTTATGCTTACCAGAAGTCAGTGGAAACCGGGGATCAGGTGATTGTCGGGGTTAACCGCTTTGTGATCGAAGAGGCGCCGCCCACCAGCCTTCTGCGGATCAAGCCGGAGATGGAAATTGAGCAGCGTGAAAGCCTGGCCGCGATGAAGGCCCGCCGCGATGCCGCCGCGGTTGAAAATTCTTTGCAGGTGCTTCGCCGGACGGCGGAATCAGGGGTCAACCTGTTGCCGGCGATTATCGCCGCAGTCAAAACCTATGCGACCCTGGGGGAAGTCTGTGGGGTGTTGCGTGAGGTTTTTGGAGAATATATTGAGGGCTAGCGAAGCCGGGAACAGAGGTTTTTGGGTTCCGGGCCGCCGTCTGAGTCTTCGAAGTCTGAAAATGTTTTATTTCCGGCGTTTGCCGGGCCAGGGGAGTTGGAAATGGATAAAAAGATAAAGGTTTTGATCGCCAAGCCTGGTCTTGACGGCCACGATCGTGGCGCCAAAGTGGTTTCACGGGCTTTGCGGGATGCCGGCATGGAGGTTATCTACACCGGGATTCGCCAGACCCCGGAACAGATCGTCGCCACCGCGATTCAGGAAGATGTCGACAGCATCGGTCTGAGCTGCCTTTCCGGGGCCCATAACAAGCTTTTTCCCAAGGTGGTCAATCTGCTCCGGGAAAAGGGCGCGGGTGAAATTCTGGTTTTCGGCGGCGGGATCATTCCGGCGGAAGACATTCCGGCTTTAAAGGCCGCCGGCATCGCTGAAATTTTCCTGCCCGGCGCCACGACCGAGGAGACCATTGCTTTTATAAAGAATAATGTTTGACGGCGGTTCTGGTTTAATCTGTGCCCGCGCTGGTTGCGGAGCTGAGCCTATCGTGATTGAAAGGGTTTAAGTTTTGAACGATTTAGTCGCCGGTCTGCTGGCCGGCAAAGTGCGTTCCCTGGCCAAGGCGATTACCATCGTCGAAAATGACCGACCGGGGAAAAGGGAAATTTTAAAAGAGATTTATCCTAAAACCGGCAAGGCTTTTCTGCTGGGAATTACCGGCCCTCCCGGGGCCGGGAAAAGTACCCTGACGGATAAGGTTATTGCTGGTTTGCGCAAACAGGGGAAAACCGTTGGGGTTATCGCGGTTGATCCTTCGAGTCCGTTTTCCGGCGGAGCGATTCTTGGTGACCGCATTCGAATGCAGCAGCACGCCCTTGATGAAGGGGTGTTCATTCGCAGTATGGCAACCCGCAGTCATCTCGGGGGCCTGGCCAAAAATACGGTTGACGTTATTCATCTGCTGGATGCTTCCGGCAAGGATGTGGTTATTATTGAAACCGTCGGCGTCGGTCAGGATGAGGTTGATATTGTCAGAATCGCGCAGACCACGGTCGTGGTCATGGTTCCGGGTCTGGGTGACTCGGTTCAGGTTGCCAAGGCCGGGGTGATGGAAATTGCCGATGTTTTTGCTGTCAATAAAGCCGATCGTGAAGGCGCGGATAAACTGTTTACCGAACTGCGGGCCATGCTGGATATGGTTAAGGGGGATTTTAAACCGGAGATTTATCGCACCGTGGCGGTCAATGATATCGGAATTGAAGAGCTGGTCGCCGGCATTTTCGCTCATGGTGAGCGCGTCGCCCGAAGCGGCTTGTTTGCTGAAAAAAAGGCCCAGAAGGCGGAAAATGAATTACGGGCTTATCTCTTTGATGGGATCATGCAGCGTTCGACCGCTTTGCCAGTCTATGCAGATGTGGTCAACCGGGTCGCGGCCAAGGAGTTGACCCCTATGGATGGGGTTGAGGAACTTTTTGCCGGACTGGGAATGACCGGAGGAGAAAATAAAGATGTTGCAGAAAATTGATCATATCGGTATTGCCGTCAAAGACCTTGAGGAAACCGCCAAGTTTTACCGGGATATGCTGGGTCTGGAGTTTCATGGTATCGAAGAGGTGCCGGAACAAAAGGTCAGGGTGGCCTTTTTTGCCATTGGCGAAACCCATATTGAACTGGTTTGTCCGACCAGTGCGGATTCGGCGGTGGCCAAGCATCTGGAAAAGAAGGGCGAAGGTATTCATCATATCTGTTACGCGACCGATGATATCGTCGCCGAGCTCAAGGGTTTGAAGGAGAAGGGCGCCAAGCTGGTGGATGAAGAACCTCGTTGTGGGGCGCACGGTGCTAAAATCGCGTTTGTTCATCCTAAAACCTCGAACGGGGTTCTGACCGAACTTTCCCAGAAATAGTTGTAACCGACGGCGGCCGAGGCCGGAAGGTTTCGGCCCAAAAACTATGCCTAGTTATCCTGAAGCCCTGTTGGGCCTGGTTGAAGAACTGAAAAAATTGCCCGGAGTTGGGCGCAAGACAGCGGCCCGCCTGGCGTTTCACATGGTTCGCCTGCCCCTTGGCGAAGCTGAAAGGCTGGCCGCGGCGATTATCGATGTCAAAAATCGTCTGCTGCTTTGCTCCTTCTGCCAGAACCTGACGGAGCAGGATCCCTGCCCCCTATGTCGGGATTACGCCCGCGACCGGAATAAGCTCTGCGTGGTGGAGTATCCGGCAGATCTTATCTCAATCGAAAACAGTGGGGCTTTTAAAGGCCGATATTTTGTTCTGCACGGCACCCTGGCGCCGATACAGGGGATCGGCCCAGAGGAGTTGCGCCTCGAAAAACTTTACCATAATATTGTCGCCGAAAAGATCAGTGAAGTGGTGCTGGCCACCAATCCCACGGTGGAGGGAAATGCCACGGCTCTTTACCTCAGCCGCTTTCTGCGTCCCTTGGGAATCCTTCTGAGCCGACCGGCCTGCGGCCTGCCGGTCGGCGCCGACCTTGAATATATGGATCCGGTGACCATTCAGAAATCTCTGGATGGGCGGAATCCCTTTTAATAATTTTGAGAAAAGATATTCGCCAGGGTTAATTTTACCTAATTTTACCCTGTTGCAGCAATAAGCGCTTCACTTTTGATTTTTTGTATTGTATACAGTACACCGTTTAACCTTATCGTATACATGGGTTGCAGGGTTACCGCAGGTTATCAATTAGCAAAGAGGAGATCTTCATATGATCGAAGTCAGAGTGCACGGTCGAGGTGGCCAGGGTGGAGTCACTTCCGCCGAAATGCTAGCCATCGCCGCGATCAACGAAGGCAAGTTCGCCCAGGCTTTTCCCAGTTTCGGGCCTGAGCGCCGTGGGGCTCCGGTAATCGCTTTCGCCCGGGTCAGTGATGAGAAAATCCGCAACCGGACCAAGGTCTATAGTCCGGATGTCGTGCTGGTCCTGGATCCTTCGGTGTTGTCGATCGTCAATGTTGAAGAGGGGCTGAAGCCCGAGGGCATGCTGGTTA
This sequence comes from Pseudomonadota bacterium, assembly GCA_011049115.1. Taxonomy (NCBI): domain Bacteria; kingdom Pseudomonadati; phylum Pseudomonadota; species Pseudomonadota bacterium. The sequence goes on along the minus strand of DSCM01000090.1, from coordinate 42,225 downwards.
TCAACAGTGGCAAATCCTTGTCCGAATTGCGGCGTGTCTATGGTTTTAAAAGCGCCCTGGCCCGTGTCGACGCAACCCATATCGCGATCGAGGAGCTGGGGTTGCCGATTACCAATACAACCATGTTGGGGGCTGCGGTCAAAGCTTGTCGCATCGTGCCGATTGAGGCCCTAGTCAGTCCTTTGGAAGCGCGTTTCGGTCGCATCGCAGCTCGTAATATCAAAGCCATGCGCCGGGCTTATGAAGAGACCGAGGTCGAGTCTCGATAGCGACCTGAAGTGGAAAAGGCGGCGGTTGTCCTGGTGTGGTCTGCAGAAGGGGCGGCTTGGGTCGCGCAGGTGTTCCACGATGTAAAAAGCCTATGATCTTTGTTCTTAAGCAGAAAAATTAAGGAGAACAGCGGTGACGAAAAAATTCAATGAAAAAGCCTGGCATGAATATGATCTGGGTTTCATGGTGACTCAGCCCGGTTGCGCGGCTGAGTACCGGACCGGTGACTGGCGTTCGCAGCGGCCGCAAACCGACAAGAGCAAATGTATCAAATGCGGGGTCTGCTATCTGGTTTGCCCGGAAGGTTCGATCGTGCTGGCGGCGGATGGCAGCTATGATTTTGATCTGGAGCATTGCAAGGGTTGCGGTATCTGCGCGACCGAGTGCTGGACCGGCTGTATCAGCATGGTTGAGGAGGGCGAGTGATGGGAAAAAGAGTAGGGATTGAGGTTTCACTGGCGATCAGTGAGGCGGTTAAACAGGCTAATGTTGATGCCATAGCTGCCTATCCGATTACGCCGCAGACTCATATCGTTGAGCACCTTTCGGAGCTGGTGGCCGAAGGCACACTTGATGCCGCCTTTATTCCGGTGGAATCGGAGCATTCGGCCATGAGCGTCTGCGCCGGAACCGCCGCCGCCGGCGCCAGAACCTATACCGCGACCAGCTCGCAGGGGCTGGCCCTGATGAACGAGATTCTGTTTATTATTCCGGCCCTGCGTCTGCCGGTGGTGATGACGATCGCCAATCGTTCCTTGTCCGGACCGATCAGTATCTGGAACGATCACAGCGACATCATGAGCGTACGTGATACCGGCTGGATTGCGATTTTTGCCGAAAACGGTCAGGAGGCCTACGACCTGACCCTGCAGTCTTTCAAAATCGCCGAAGATCATCGGGTGTTGCTGCCGATCAGCGTCAATATCGACGGCTTTACCTTAAGTCATGTGATCGAACCCCATGAATTTCTTGATCAGGATGAGGTCGATCAATTTCTGCCTGCATACCAACCGGCGGTCCAGCTTAATCCGGATGCTCCGGTCAGCATGGGCATGGTCGGGATTCCGGAGATCTACACCGAAGCCAAGAAATGTCAGGACGAGGTTCTGAAGGCTTCGATGGCGGTGATCAAAGAGGTTTTCGCCGATTTTGGCAAGCGATTCGGGCGCCGTTATCAGGTTGTCGAAAGTTATCGTGCCGAAGGGGCCGAAACCTTGCTCCTGACCATGGGCAGTGTCAGTGAAACCGCTATGGAAACGATCGATCGGCTGCGAGATCAGGAACAGCGTCCGGTCGGCCTGTTGCGGCTGCGTCTCTGGCGGCCGTTTCCCGTGGAGGATCTGATCGCGGCCATGCCGGGGGTGAAGACTCTGGCGGTAGTTGACCGGGCCGTTTCCTCCGGCGGCACCGGCGGACCCGTGGCCGGGGAAATCCGTTCCGCTCTGTACTCGGTTCAGGACGCGCCCTATGTCGCCAGCTTTATCGCCGGTCTCGGAGGGCGTGATATCACGATCGACGACTTTGCCGTGATGATCACTCAGGCTGAAGCTATGGCGAAAGTCAAGGAAATCCACCAATACAAGATGATAGGAGTGCGGGAATAATGGAGAATTTTAACGTTTACGCCGCCAAACTGGCGCCGCAGCAGGAATCTCTGGCTTCCGGTCATCGTGCCTGTCAGGGCTGCACCGAGCTGCTCGCGGCCCGCCTGGTGGCCAAGACCCTGGGAAAAGATTATATCATCGCCAATGCCACCGGCTGTCTGGAGATCGTAACTTCGTCATATCCTCATTCCGCCTGGCAGGTGCCCTGGATTCATGTCGCCTTTGAAAATGCCGCCGCCGTGGCTTCCGGGGTCGAGGCCGGCATCAAGGTTCTGAAAAGAAAAGGCAGATATCCGGTGGATCGCAAAATCACCATCGTCGCTCAGGCCGGAGACGGGGGCACTGTTGACATCGGTCTGCAGGCTCTTTCCGGAGCGCTGGAGCGCGGTCATGACATGATCTATATCTGTTATGATAACGAGGCCTATATGAACACGGGGATTCAGCGTTCGAGCTCAACGCCCTATGGGGCCACGACCACGACCTCGCCTGCTGGTGAAGTCGAGCCCCTGGGTCAGCATACGATGAAAAAGAATGTCGCCGAGATTGCCGCGGCCCATAATATACCCTATGTCGCCACCGCCTCGCCGAGTTATCCCTTTGACCTGATGGCCAAGGTTAAAAAGGCGGCGGCGATGCCGGGGCCGGCTTATATTCACTGTTTCGTGCCCTGTCCGACGGGGTGGCGCATGGCGCCCAATCTCGCGGTCAGTATTGGTCGGATCGCGGTCGAAAGCAAGGTTTTTCCGCTGTACGAAATTGAAAACGGCGAGTACCGTATGACCGTGACCCACAAGCATCATCGGCCGGTGATCGATTATCTGAAACCGCAGGGGCGTTTTCGGCACTTGAGTGCCGCCAATATCGCCGAGATACAGGCGCAGGTTGATAAATCCTATGACCGCCTGCAGAAAAAAATCCAAATGAGCCGGTCGGAGCTCAACTAAAAGGGGGTCATTATGAGTGCAGAAACGGTAAGCTTGGAGGTTGCAGCCCTCTACGACAATAATCCCGCCAATCTGATCGCCATGTTGCAGGAGATTCAGATACGCAATAAGAATCGTTTCCTGGCCCGCGAAGCCCTCGAGTCCCTGGCCGCTCATCTGGTGCTGCCGGTGGCCAAGGTGTATCGCATCGCCACCTTTTTCAAAGCCTTCAATCTTGAGCCCAAGGGTGAACATATGGTCAGTCTCTGTGTCGGGACGGCCTGCCATGTCCGCGGTGCGGCGCGAGTGCTGGCGGCTTTTGAAGGTGAACTCGGTATTGTCGATGGCGGAACCACCGGCGATTTCAAGTTCTCGATTGAAACGGTTAACTGCGTCGGCGCCTGCGCCCTGGGCCCGGTAGCCGTCATTGATGAAGATTACTATGGTGAATTGGACGCCGACAAGGTTCCTGAGCTGCTCAGTCGTTTTCGTTGAAAACGCGGGTTCGCCGTCCTGCGTTCTGCGGCGGAGCGTTCCCAAGCAGGCAAACTCTTACATGACGAGGATTTTAAGGATATGAAGAAGATAGAGAGTGCATCCGGGCTGGATGCCTATCGCGATCAGTGTCGGGCCGAGCGGGATCCCGACCGGCCCATGGTCACCGTTTGTACCGGTACCGGTTGCCAGGCGCATGGTTGTGACAAGGTGGTCGAACTCTTGCGGGCGGAGCTGGAGAAAGCCGGCTTGGGGAAAAAGGTCGAGGTTAAAACCACCGGCTGCCATGGTTATTGTGAAAAAGGGCCTCTGGCCGTAATCCGGCCGGAAGGAATCCTGTATCAGCGGGTCAAGGAAAAACAAGTCGCCGAAATTGTCAGTCAGACGATCGCCAAAGGTGAAGTGCTGGACAAGTTGCTTTTTTTCGATTCTAAGACCAAACAGCGGATTAAACTTGAGGCGGATGTGCCTTTTTACAGATTGCAGGAACGTTTGGTTTTCGGAGACAACGGCTATATTGATCCGACCAGTATCGAGGATTATCTGGCGATCGGCGGTTACCAGGCCCTGCAGAAGGTCCTGGCCACGATGAGCGCCGATCAGGTGCTGGCCGAGGTCAAGGAGGCCGGTCTGCGCGGGCGGGGGGGCGGTGGCTTTCCTACCGGTCGCAAATGGGAATCGGCGAAAAAAGCCGTCGGCGCGGTCAAGTACGTGATCTGTAATGCCGACGAAGGCGATCCCGGAGCCTACATGGACCGTAGCCTGCTCGAAGGTAATCCTCACGCCATTGTCGAAGGGATGATGATCGGCGCTTTTGCCATCGGGGGCACGGCCGGCTATGTTTACGTGCGGAACGAATACCCGCAGGCGGTCAGGAATCTGCAGTGTGCCATTGACCGGGCCCGGGCCCTCGGATTGCTGGGCGAAAACATTTTGGGCAGTGACTTCAGTTTCGACATTCATATCAGCAAGGGCGGCGGCGCCTTTGTCTGTGGTGAATCCAGTGCTCTGATCGCCTCGATCGAAGGAGAGGTCGGCGAACCCCGGGCCAAACATATTCATATGGCCGAGAGCGGTCTCTGGGGCAAACCTACAGTTCTCAACAATGTGGAAACCTGGGCGAATGTGCCGCTGATTATCAACCGTGGTGCCGCCTGGTATAAAAGCATCGGCACGGCCGGCAGTGCCGGGACCAAGATTTTCAGCCTCGTCGGCAAGGTCAAGAATACCGGCTTGGTCGAGGTGCCGATGGGGACCAGCCTGCGTAAGATTATCTTTGAAATCGGAGGGGGAATTCCCAAAAACCGCTCTTTCAAAGCGGTGCAGACCGGCGGGCCTTCGGGCGGCTGCATTCCCGAGGCCCATCTCGACATGCCGGTTGATTTTGACGAGTTGACCAAAATCGGTTCAATGATGGGCTCGGGCGGCATGATCGTCATGGATGACCAGACCTGCATGGTGGATGTCGCCAAATATTTTGTTGGCTTCCTCAAGGAAGAATCCTGCGGCAAGTGTACGACCTGCCGCGAGGGACTGCAGCGCATGTATGAAATTCTGGAAAAAATCACGTTCGGTAAAGGAACCCTGTCCGATCTTGAACTGTTGGAGGAAATGGCGCCGGTGATTCAGCAGGCTTCGATGTGTGGGCTCGGTAAAACCGCGCCCAATCCGGTTTTGAGTACCCTACGTTATTTTCGGGATGAGTATCTGGCTCACATTAATGACAAGCAGTGCCCGGCCGGAGTTTGCAAGGCTTTGACCGCTGATGTTCAGGCTTAGGGAGGAATGATCATGATTGCTGTCACGATTAACGGGAAAAAAAGTGAAGTCGAGCGCGGAACGACGATTCTCAAAGCGGCCGCTGCGCTCAATATTAAGATTCCGACCCTCTGTAACCATGAATTGCTTGAGCCCTACGGAGCCTGCCGGCTCTGTCTGGTTGAGATCGTCGAGGGAGACCGGTCGACGGTGACCACCTCCTGTAACTATCCGATCACCAAGCCCCTGGTGGTTGAAACCGAGAGTAAAACGGCGGTCAAAGCCCGGCGGATGGTGCTGGAGATGCTGCTGGCCCGCTGCAACACCTCGCCCGAGCTCGATCGTCTGGCGGCGAAACATGGTTTGAGCGGCTCGCGTTTTGAGTTGCGTTACGATGATTGTATTTTGTGCGGTCTCTGCGAGCGGGTCTGCCGCGAAGTGGTGGGCGCCAATGCCATCACCTTTGCCCAGCGCGGGGCTGAGCGGGTGGTGGTGCCGCCTTTTGGTGGGGAGGCGGAACAGTGTATCGGTTGCGGAGCCTGTGTTTACGTTTGCCCGACCGGCGCGATTCAGATTCAGGAGGATGGTGACCAGAAGATCATCGACCGCTGGTCCCGGGTTCTGGAACTGAAATACTGCAAAGCCTGCGGGGTTGAAGTCGCTCCGGCTTTTCAGTGCGATTATTTTCAGAAAAAAGCCGATCTGCCTGAGGATTTTTTCGATTTGTGCCGGGATTGTCGGGTCGCCTCCCGCTAGAATGAGCACGATTTAAAAAAAAATGCGTTTCACAGATAGAAAAGCCGGTCCGGGGAACTGCCCCGACCGGCTTTTCTGGGTCTGAAGTCGAGAACCTCTTGGCCCGCGGTCCCTGGGGCGATAATCTTTGTTTTTCTGACTGAAAGTGACGGTATAGTGATGGAAAATGTTTGAAATCGGGTGATCAGTCTGGTAGTATCAGCTGCGGGTTTTTGCCCTGTAATTTAAGCGTTGCTTGCTTGCGGGCGAAAAAATGCGGAATCTGACTGCGGCATTAAAGGTTGGTGACCTTTAACATGGGCGACATGTAATGGATAATCGGGAAACTTTATTGGATCTGGCCCGGCATCTGGGTGCGGTTGACGCGGTTTTAATTGATGCGGCCGAGATTGTGGTCCGGGATGAGCTGGCGGGAATGTGTTTCGAGCCGTGCTGCGATGGTTATGGTCGTTCGCTGAGTTGCCCGCCGCATGTCGGCGGGCCTGAGTCGCTGCGTAAGCTGTTGCCTGATTATCGACAGGCCCTGGTTTTCAAGGTCGAGGTGCCCAAGGAGGTGGCTTTTTCCTTTGAACGCAATGAGGTTCTGGCGCTGATTCATGAAATTGGGGCCGGGGTGGAAAAGGTGGCTCGTAAAAATGGAGCTCCCCAAGCCCGGGCCTTCGCCGGGGGCTCCTGCAAAGAGCTTTTCTGTGCCGATTATCCCGAATGCCGAGTGCTGCATGAAGGCAAGACCTGCCGTCATCCTCAGCTGGCGCGACCGTCAATGTCTGGATACGGCATCGATGTTGCCCGGTTGTTGGAGAGCGCCGGCTGGCCGCAGAACTCAGGGGTCGCCAAAAAAGAAGTGGCGATGGCCATTTTTGCGGGTCTGGTGCTGCTGGATTAAGCGTTCGTTTGCTTTTTGCCTGCAGCTTCAGACAAGGCCAGAAAATTTTTCAGAATATCCATGCCGACCTGGGTGAGGATCGATTCCGGATGAAACTGAATGCCCCAGATCGGTAACTGCCGGTGGCGCACCGCCATGATTTCCTGGTCATCCAGGGCTCTGGCGGTAACTTCAAGGCAGGTCGGCAGGGTCTCTGGGGCGATTACCAGAGAATGGTAGCGGGTTGCCGTAAAGGGATTGGCGATGTCCTGGAAAATTCCCCGGCCGTCGTGTTCGACCTGTGAAGTCTTGCCATGCATGATCCGCCCGGCCCGGACGATCTTGCCGCCGAAAGCCGCCCCGATGCTCTGGTGCCCGAGACAGACCCCGAGAATCGGGATTCTGCCGGCAAACTCTTTGATCGCGGCAACCGAAATACCGGCTTCGGTCGGGGTGCAGGGTCCCGGAGAGATCACCAGCTGCCGGGGCCCGAGGGCCGCGATTCCTTCCAGGTTGATCTCGTCATTGCGCCGGACTTCGACCCGTTGCCCCAGCATGCCGAAATATTGAACGATATTGTAGGTGAAAGAATCATAGTTGTCTATCATCAGCAGCATGGTCGCGCCTATTTCCCGAAACCGTCAACAATCAAGGTTCCGCTTTTGCTGTCCTTGCTGACCTGAAGATAATTACGTTTAGCGCAGTCGAGCAGCATCTCGCTGAAAGAACGGTAACCCAGGGTTGACTCGTTAAAGGATGGTCGTTTACGCTGCATGGTCTGCTTGATCATTGAGGACCAGAGAATTTCCTTGTTTTCCCTCATCAGGGCGGTGATCGATTCAAAAAGAAGCTCAAAGGCGTCGCGTTTTTCCTCCGGAATGTCACCGGCGATTCGGGGCGGGGTCATCTGCGAGGCCTGTTCCAGGTCTTCATAAAAGATAAATTCGTCACAGTTGTCGCTTAACAGGCTGGAGGTGCTTTCGCGCATGCCGATGCCGATGACCTGCTTGCCGTTTTCTTTGAGCTTGGCAACCAGTGGGGAAAAATCGCTGTCGCCGGAGACGATGACAAAGGTATCGATGTGATCTTTGGAATAGGACATGTCCATGGCATCGACACAAAGACGGATGTCGGCTGAGTTCTTGCCGGTCATGCGTCTTCTGGGGATTTCAACCAATTCAATGGCGGCGCTGTGAAGCTCTTCCTTGTATTTCGCGTAGCTGGACCAGTCGGCATAGGCTTTTTTGGCGATGACCTTGCCCTTTTCCACTAGCCTGGCAAGAATGGTAGAGATTTCAAACTTCTCGTTTTTTTTGCGGTTTTTAAAACCCAGGGCCAGATTTTCAAAGTCTATGAAAACCGCCAGCGTATGTTCCTGATCCGACATTCTTTCTCCATGGTACCGAGGCTAAAGGAAATGGTTGGTCGCGTGCAGCCGAAAACCTACTAATGCGGGAATAACCCCGCAACCCAAATGATTTTTCACGGCCCGTACCTAAAGGTATTTCCTTTGGTCACAAATAAGTACTCTTATCAGGCCCAGCAGATCTGGATAAGTTTCTTCATCGGGACATCCCCCTCGGGGATAATCCGTGAAGCACTTAACATTTTCTTGTTTTTGCGGTTGAAAAAAAAGGTTTAAAAAAACGAGAAAATTGCCTGTAAGGTACTAAATGCGGCCAGCCTAGTCAAGCCCAATGTTGTTGGTCGGGCGATCAAGGGGCCTCCATTCAGGTCGGGCGGCGTAATCGCGGACCGTCTGAATGAAGGCCGGGTACCGGCGCGGTGTTTCCCGGCCCTCAGGCTCGGGAGGCTTGCTTCAGGCTTCGGCTTTCAGTTCTTTTTTCAGAATCTTGCCGGTGGCCGTCATCGGCAGGCTGTCGCGAATCTCGACCAGGCGCGGATATTTATAGGAGGCCATCTGTTCTTTTGACCACGAAATAATTTCCTCGGCGGTTGCCGTATGACCTTCTTTCAGGATGACCAGGGCCTTGATTTCTTCGCCATAATGGTCGTCGGGGATGCCGATGACGGCGACCATGGAGATGGCCGGATGGCTGAGGAGAACCTCCTCGATTTCCCGGGGATAGATATTGAAGCCGCCGCGAATGATCATGTCCTTGACCCGGTCGACAACATAGAAAAAACCGTCCTCATCCATGCGCCCGAGATCGCCGCTGTGAAACCACGAGGTGCCTTTGAAGGCGGCCGCGGTAGCTTCCGGTTTGTTGTAGTAGCCTTTCATGATGTTATGGCCGCGAATCGCGATCTCGCCGATTTCTCCGATCGGAACTTCCCGGCTCTGCTGATCGACGATCTTGACTTCGATGCCCCAGATCGGAAAACCGATCGATCCCGGTTTGCAGGGTTTGTGCATCTGGTTGAAGGTCGCCACCGGGCAGGTTTCGGAAAGGCCGTAGCCTTCGAGGATGGGAATGTTATATTTTTCCTGCATGCCCTTGATGGTTTCCAGGGGCAGGGAGGCGCCGCCGGAAGCTCCGACTCTTAAGGTGCGGCTGATTCTTTCGAAATCAAAGCGCCGCTCCTTGTCTTGATAATGCAGCAGGGCCCAGTACATGGTCGGCACTCCGGCAAAAACCGAGGCGCCCTCGTTTTGAATCGCGTTAAAAACCGCTTCTGGAGCAAAGCGGGCAATCAGGATAATGGTGTTGCCTTTCATGAAACCGGCGTTCATTTGCACGGTCTGGCCAAAGGAGTGAAACAGGGGCAGGGTGATGACGTGAATATCGTCATATAACAGACCCAGCAGGTCGCGGCTGCAGGTCGCGTTCATGATCATGTTGGAATGGGAGAGCTCGGCGCCTTTCGGGAAACCGGTGGTTCCCGAGGTGTAAAGAATGACGGCCGTGTCATCGGCCCGGGTCTGCACGGTTTCAAAAGCGGCCGCCTGCGGACCCATCATCATGCCCAGGGTTTCGGCCCCTGGAATCGGCGAGGGGGCTGCCGGATCGGCCGTCATAATCCAAAAATACTTGCAGCTGTCGGTAAGTTGAAAAGCCTTGAAACCCTCTTCCGCCATCGGCAGCTCCGGCGAGCCCTGAAAACAGAAAAAGGCCTTGGCCTCGCTGTCGGCGAGATGGTAGGCGATTTCCCGGCTTTTGAGCAGGACGTTCAGGGGCACGACGGTGGCGCCGCTTTTGAGAATGGCGAAATAGGCCATCGGAAAATAGGGCAGGTTGGGGCAACTCAGGGCGACTTTGTCGCCGGGACGGATGCCGGCTTTGACCAGGCCGTTGGCGATTTTGTTACAGAAAGTATTGAGTTGGGCGTAGGAGATTTTCTGGGCGCCGAAAATAATCGCGTTTTTCTGCGGATATTCCTTGGCGCTGTAATCGAGAACGGTGGCCAGGTTGAGCATGGTTTCCTCCTTGGATTTCAGCCTCTTGATAATCATCAGCCGGCAGGGTTGTTTAAACAACGTTTTAACTGGTCTTGTAAAGCGCCGGCAAAAAATTGTCAAGTTCGGGGTTGCTTTTCGAAGGAAAATTTTCGTGCGCTTGGGTCCAAAACCCCAAGCCAGGGTTTGACAGAGACGAGCGCTTTTCAGTATAAGGGCTGAAAGTCGGCGTGGCCCTGGCTTGGCTGTGGGGTATAAGCGCCCGGTTTGGGTAATTTTTATCAGGGGATCATAAACTATGAGTTTATTGGAACGGATTGCGGCCGACGTCAAGGAGGCTATGAAAAAGCAGGAGAAAATTCGTCTTGGGGCGTTGCGGATGTTGCTGGCGGAGGCAAAGAACCGGCGCATTGAATGTCTGCGTGAACTGGAGGATCAGGATGTGCTGCAGGTGCTCACGCGGATGGTCAAACAGCGTCAGGACTCGGCTGAGCAGTTTGCCCGGGGCGGCCGGGAGGATCTGGCGGCCAAGGAGCGCAGCGAGATCGAATATCTACAGGTTTATCTGCCTCAGGCTCTGAGTCCGGACGAATTGGAGATGATGGTCAAGGAGGCCATTGCCGAGGCCGGTGCCGAAAGCAAGAAGGAGATGGGCCAGGTCATGAAACTGTTGATGCCGAAAATTGCGGGCCGGGCGGACGGCAAGGCGGTCAATCAGCTGGTTGGGCGCTTCCTGGTTTGATGTCGCGGGCTGGTTCATGGTCGGCCCTGGAAAATTCGGCCGCACGGATTCTTGAACTCGATAAGGTTCTGGCCCTGGTGGCCGAGCACGCCCTGACCCTTCCCGGGCGCCAAGCCTTGCTGGCTCTGCATCCGGCTTCACCGGAGGCGTTGGCCGGGTTGCGCGTAAGCCTCAAGGAAACCGCCGCCTGCATGGTTCTGGTGCGCGAATGCGGACCGGCGCCACTGAGCGGGATAGCTGATCTTTATCCTTTTTTAGAGAAAATTCGTTTTCCCGAGAGCTGGTTGTCGCCCCGCGAACTGCTGGTGGTGGCGGCCACCTTCGCCGGTTTGGAAAGGGTGGGCGCGTATCGGCAGCAGGTCAGTGAGCGCGTTGCCGGGCTCTTTCAACCACTAGCCGAGGCCTTCGACGGAATTGAATCTTTTGCTCCGTTATCGCGTCTGCTTGAGAGTTGCATCGGGGGGGACGAGGAGATTCTCGACGGCGCCAGTCTGGAACTGGAGGAAATTCGCCGGCGCATCGCCTCCACGCGGCAACAGATCGATTCCCGCTTGCATGCGGTTCTCGGCGATCCGGAGCTGCAGTCTTATATTCAGGATCACCTGGTAACGATCCGCAATCAGCGTTATGTCCTGCCCTTGCGGACTAATTTTCGCGGCGCCATTCCCGGCATCATTCACGATCATTCCCGCTCGCGGCAGACCTTTTTTGTCGAACCTCTAGAAAGTGTTTCCCTGAACAACCACCTGGCCTTGCTGTTGCAGGATGAAAAACAGGAGGAGCTTAACATTCTGCGCCGAATCGCCGATCGCCTGCGTCAGGCGGCGCCGGCCGTTCGGCTTACCCTGGAAAAGATTTTCGCGCTGGATCAACTGCAGGCCAAGGCCCTTTTCGGAGCCCGAATCAGGGCGGAGGCGCCGGAGCTGACGGCCACGCGTGGTGCCGGTTTTTCCCTGCGCCAGGCCCGTCATCCCTTGCTCGCGGCCACCTTGCCGGCCGCGAGGGTGGTGCCGGTCGACATCGATTTCCCGGCGACCCGCTACGGACTGGTTATTTCCGGGGCCAATACCGGCGGCAAGACCGTAACCCTGAAAACCGCCGGTCTGATCATTCTGATGGCGCGCTGTGGTTTGCTGCTGCCGGTGGCGGCAGATAGCCGCGTGCCGCTGTTTTCCCAGGTGCTGGCCGCCATCGGCGATGGCCAGGATCTGTCGGCTTCGCTCAGCACCTTTTCCGGTCATTTGCTCGCGGTCAAGGCTATTCTCGAAAAGGCCGATGCCGATTCCCTGGTGCTGCTGGATGAGCTTGGGGTCGGCACCGATCCCAAGGAGGGAGCGGCTCTGGCCCAGGCGATTTTACATGAACTTAAAAGCCGGCGCACGACCTTTATGGTGACGACTCATTACAATGATGTCAAATCATATGCCTATGAGGAAGAAGGGGTAAGCAGCGTGGCCGTGGCTTTTGATCCGGCGACCATGAAGCCTCTCTATCATCTTCAGTACGGGGTGCCGGGTTTAAGTAATGCTTTGCTGATCGCTCGCAATCTCGGTTTTTCGCCAGGGTTGATTGAACGGGCCCGGGAGCTGGTCGGCGAAAGTGAAAGCCGGACCGCGACGCTGGCCGCGCGTCTGGAGAAACGTCTCGCCCACAGCGAACGCCATGAGAAGGAACTGCTGGCGCTTAAACAACAGGCCCGGATTGCCGGTCAGCGCCAGGCCCGTCTGGCGGCGGAGCTTGAAGCGGAAAAGGAAAAAATCGCAAACCAGGCCCGCGAGCAGGTCGCGGCCCTGGTCAGGGAAGCGCGGCAGAAATTCAAGGTTCGCCTGGCCGAACTTGAGGCCGCCAAAATTGATTATGAAACGGCCCGGCAAAAGCTCTCGAGCGCAGCCGTCGTCGCCCCGCCGCCGGAAATCAGTCTCGGCCGCTGGCGCGGCGCTTTTAATCAGACGCGCGCTGAGGTGGAACAACTGCTGCCTGCAGTCGAGCGCGAGCGGGCAGAAATTGACTGGTCAAAGCTTGGTGTTGGTGCTCGGGTGATGGTCGCCGGCCAGGTCAAGCCGGCGCAGGTGCTGGCGCTGGAAAAGTCCGGGCAACGAATTACCGTTCTGCTGGAAGGCAATCTGCGCGTAACCTTGAGTCCGGAGCGGATTCTGCGTCATCTACCCGGACCGGCTCCCGTGACTGCAGTCAAAATCAGTCGGGCCGCCGGGGACTTGGCGGAGGATCAGCCCGGAAAAGCTCGTCTGGGCGCGGCCGGGGTCGGCCGGGTTTTAAATCTGGTCGGCAAGCGGGTCGAGGAGGCGGCCGAGTTGCTGCCCTCTTTCATTGATCAGGCGGTACTTGCCGGAGAAACGCAGGTTGAGATCATTCACGGGCATGGCACCGGTCGTTTACGACAGGGGGTGTGGGAAATTCTGCTCGGTTTGCCCTGGGTCGGAAAATGCTTTCATCCTGAGGCCGCCGCCGGTGGGGCCGCGATCACCGTGGTTGAACTCAAAGGCTGAAACCTTAGGCAGCAGAACTTCGGGAACCGCGGGCCAAAGCCGGCGGCATGAAACCTCTGATGCTTTTGTGAAGTAACCCGAGCGGTCACTTCCCGGTAAACTAAACCTGATGCGGGAATAATCCCGCAACCCCAAATGGGGGCCTTCACGGCCCGCAAATAAGTACTCTTATCAGAACATTTTCTTGTTTTTATGGTTGAAAAAATTGTTGAAAAAAACAAGAAAATAACCTGTAAGGTACTAATGCGGGAATAATCCCGCAACCCAAATGGCCTTCACGGCCCGTACCTGAAGGTATTTCAGTTGGTCACCAATAAGTGCTCTGATCAGAACATTTTCTGGTTTTTGTTGTCGTTAAAAATGTTGAAAAAAACCAGAAAATAATCTGTAAGGTACGGAACTCAACCTTTTAAATTTGTGCGCAGATGGCGGACGTAGTTATCAGAATCGTGGATCTGGTCAAGAACTTTGGCCGCCTCCAGGCCGTGGCCGGAGTTTCCCTGGAGGTGTTGCGCGGGGAGATCTTTGCTTATCTGGGTCCCAACGGTTCCGGCAAGACCACGACGATTCGGATTCTCGCCGGTCTCAGCCGGGCGAGTGGCGGCGAGGCCTGGCTCAATGGTTTTTCCGTTGTCCATGAGAGCCTGGCCGCCAGGCAGCAGGTCGGCATCGTACCTCAGAGCAGCAATCTCGACCAGGAACTGACGGTTTTTGAAAACCTGGAAATTCACCGGCGCATGTTCGGTCTGGGCCGGGAAAAACGGCGGCGCATCGACGAGCTGCTAGATTATTTCGCTTTGTCCGAGCGGCGTGATACCCTGGTGCGGGAGCTTTCCGGGGGGCTGAAACGGCGTCTGATGATGGCCCGGGCCCTGCTCCATGAACCCGCGATTCTTTTTCTTGACGAACCCACGGTCGGTCTGGATCCGGGTATTCGGCGCCAGCTCTGGGCCCTGATCAAAAGGGTGCGGCAAGATGGGGTCACCGTTTTTCTGACCACGCATTATATCGAAGAAGCGGAGTTTTTAGCCGATCGGGTTGCTTTTCTGGAACGGGGGCGTCTGGTCGCTCTGGATCGGCCGCAGTGGCTGGTGGACCGGGTTGGGGCATGGTCTCTTGATCGGGTTGGAGAAGGCCGTCTGGAGAGTTTTTATTTTCCCAGCCGGGAAGCGGCGACCGCTGCGGCCGCCGCCCTGACCACGCCCTGTAATCTTCGCCGGGTCAATCTGGAGGATGCCTTTCTGCAAATGACCGGCAAGAAAATAAATGCCGAGTGATGGTTTCTCGTGCTTTACAGGTTGTTTCCCGGCTACACAAGCCAGGAAACTTTCCCGCTGATCTTCATCAGGATTTAATTTGAACCAGGTCTCATCTTTCAGCGCGACGGTTTCCGCTCTGCCCCTGTATGCCCAGGTGGTTTTCAATCTGCCCCTGAGCGTGGAGTTTACCTATCTGGTTGCCGATCCGTTTCTGGTCGCCCGCCTGGAGGTTGGTAAACGAGTGCTGGCGTCTTTTCGCAAACGGCTGACCAGTGGTTATCTTCTGGGCTGGAGTTCGGTTTGTCCGCCCCTGCGGGAGGAGGTCACGCTGTTGCCTCTGGAGGCCGTCATTGATGAAAAGCCTCTTTTTGGGCGCTTTCACCTCGATTTTTATCGGCGGGCGGCCGAGTATTATCAGACCCCTCTGGGGGAGGCGCTGTTTGCTCTGTTGCCCGGGGGGCTGCAGTATCGTTCCCGGCGGGTGGTCGGTTTGGGGGACAAAGGTCTGAGTGCTGTTCTTCCCCGTTCCCCGGTGCTGGCCGCGATGATCATGGTGTTGCGTGAACACGGCCCGTTGCCGGTCGAGGAACTGGCCGACAGGTTGGCCTTGCCGCCGGACCGTTTCATGGCTCGACTTTCAGCCTGGAGTCGTCAGGGCTGGCTTTGCTGCCGGCAGGAGTTGCTTCCACCCCGGGTTCGGGAGCAGTTTGAATTGATTTATGAGATTGTCGATCGGTCGGCCCTGTTAAACGCGCTGGCCGTCTCCCGCATGGCTTCGGAAAAAACCCGGCAGCTTCAGGCCTTTATCGAGGCCGGGGGCTATTTCAGTCGTCGCCGTTTTCTGGCCGCCTTTGCCGGCAGCGCGGCCCTGCTGCGGCGCTGGCAGGAGCAGGGCTGGCTGCAGGCGACGCCGGTGCCCAGGCTCCGTTCCCTGGCTATCAACGACAGCGCGCCCCCGCGATCCCCGCCGGGCCAGGTGGTCCTGACCCCGGCCCAGGCGGCGATTCTGGAAGCCATTCGCCGGGAAAGGGAGCACAATGTTTTCGCCCCCTTTCTCCTGCACGGGGTAACCGGCAGCGGCAAGACCGAAATCTATATCAAGTTGATCGCCGAGGTTCTGAGTCGGGGGCAGGATGCGCTTTATCTGGTGCCGGAAATCGCTTTGACGATTGAACTGGTGGACCGTCTCGTACATGAATTTGGCCCCCTGGTGGCGATTCTGCACAGCGGGCTGACAGAGGGCGAGCGCTATGATCAGTGGCGGCAGATCATGGCCGGAAGAGCCCGAATCGTGGTTGGGGCCCGCTCGGCGGTCTTTGCCCCGCTGGCCCGTCTGGGTTTGATTGTTGTCGACGAAGAACACGAACCTTCCTATAAACAGGAGTCCGGTTTCGCCTATAATGGTCGGGATCTGGCCCTGCTTCGGGGCCAGATGGCGGGTTGCTGTGTGGTGCTGGGCTCAGCCACTCCGGCCCTAGGTACCTATTACAACGCGCGCGCCGGTCGTTATCGTCTCCTGAGTCTGCCGCAGCGCCTTGATGACAAGCCACTGCCGGCGGTGGAAATCGTCGATCTCAACCAGGAGCGTGCCGCGCTGTTTACCTGGGATGGTTTCAGTCCCAGGCTTTTGGAGCGCATGGCGGCGGTTTTTGCCCGGGGTCGCCAGGTGATGCTCTTTCTCAATAAACGTGGTTTTTCGCGCACCCTCTACTGTCTGGGCTGCGGCTACATGCCCGAGTGCCGTCTTTGTTCGGTGCATCAAACCTTTCATAAAAGCCTGAATCTGCTGGTCTGTCACTACTGCGGCGGCCAGCAGCCGCCGCCCGAGGTCTGTCCGCGCTGCGGAGGGAATCGTTTTTTTCCTCTGGGCCTTGGCATTCAGAAACTTGAAGAAAGTCTGCGGCGCTATTTCCCAAAACAGCGGGTGCTGCGCCTGGATCGGGATGCGACCCGGCGCAAGGGTGAGCTGGGTCGGATTCTCGAAGAATTCCGGCAGGGGCAGGCCGCGGTTCTGCTGGGAACCCAGATGCTGGCCAAGGGACATAATTTCCCGCTGGTTGATCTGGTCGGAGTGATTTTTGCCGATCTCTCGCTGGAATTGCCTGAATATACGGCCCCGGAGAGAACCTTTCAGCTTCTGGCCCAGGTTTCCGGCCGGGCCGGCCGCGGGCGGGATGAATCCAGTGGCGAGGTGATCATCCAGACCCTGCAGCCGGAACATTACAGCGTGGTCGCCGCCGCCGCGCATGACTATTCGGCGTTCTATGAACGGGAGCTCAGGGATCGCCGGGAACTAGCCTTCCCCCCCTTTTCCAGTCTGGCCAATCTGAAAGCCTCCGGCCCCGAACAGGACCGGGTGCGCGCATTTCTGCAGGAGGCCAAGAGTATGGGACAGGAGATGCTGAGCGCGGCCGGAGAGAGAGGCATCTTTTTAATGGGACCGGTGCCTTCGGCGATCGTCAAGATTCAGAATCGCTATCGCTGGAACCTGCTCGTTAAGGGGCAGAAACGTCCGCAGCTGCATCACTTTCTGCGTCAT
Organism: Pseudomonadota bacterium; assembly: GCA_011049115.1. NCBI lineage: Bacteria > Pseudomonadati > Pseudomonadota > Pseudomonadota bacterium. The sequence continues at coordinate 25,146 of DSCM01000090.1, read as the reverse complement.
TGGCGATCACGGCTGAGTTCCGCGCCGACCCTGACCTGGCGACTGGATATTGATCCGTTGTCGTTTTTCTGAAACACCGCCGGTTACGGTATTTCAGGCCCGCTGCGGTCTCCGGATTGCTGCCGGCTCAGCACAAAGCCCGCTTTTTCATAAAGATGCCGGGCCGGGTCAAGACCGGCAAAGGTCCAGAGATAGATTTTTCGATAATTTCGTTCCCGGCAGAAACCTATCGCCTGGTTAAGCAGTTTTTGGCCCAGCCCCCGGCCCCGCAAGCTGGCCTCGACGATAAACCAGCGCAAATGCGCGCCGTCCCGGGTGTCGGCCCCGAGCGCGTCAATCGCCAGCGACCCTTTGATGCGATGGTTTTCGCGAACCAGCCAGAGGCCGTCCCGGTCCTCTTGGTAGCGCCGCAAGAACCTGCCGAGCCCGGTGGCTACTTGGGCTTCAAAATACAAGCCGAATTGCCAGGGGGCATGGTAATATTCGGCATGCAGGGCCGCGATTTGGCCGATGGCGCCGGTTCGGTAGCCTTGTTCGAGCGTGATTTTGTCGAACATCTCATCGGGGCGCGACATGGTTTTCAGTGCTTTCAGGTTTAGCTTGCGACGAATTTCGGATTTTTTGTCCGCAGGCCTTTGCCGGGCATAACCTTTAAGGTCGAGGTGCCGTGAGTGATCAGTTCCTGCTGCTCGTTGAAAACCCGGGCCTCGGCGTAGCTGATTGATTTCCCCGACCGGAGAGCATAACCTTCGGCGCGCAGCCGCCCGTTTTTAACCGCCTGCAGATAATTGAGCTTGAGATCGATATTGACCAGACCGTCGGCCGCTGGAATCCGCGGAAAGACGGCCCAGAAGGTGGCCGTGTCAATCAGGGTTGAGAGTACGCCGCCGTGGGCAATGCCGTAGGGTTGCAGATGACAGTGGTCCAGGTCGAGCTCGACGGTCACCCGGTCCGTTTCCAGCCGGATCAGGCGCATGCCCAGGTGGCGGGGAAACGGACTGCGGTTGACGATCTCGATGATCTCGTCGGCGTAGTCGGGATTGAAGCTCGAAGCGGGCATTGCCATTTCTCAAAAGACCTTTTCCGCTCCGCAATAGATCTCTTCCACCTTCAAAGCGGCGGCGGCATGGCCGGGATGTTTAGTCGGATTCCAGGTTTTCATGTCATCGAAGATCTCGCCCTCGCGCAGATACTGAATCGACCCCTTGGCCTGATAGGCTTTGCCTTCCTTGGTGATAAACAGCACCGAGCCCCGGCTGCCGGCCAGGATATTCTTCTTGGTCTTGTCAAAATAATTGTCGGCAATCACAATCAGGTCTTCACCATATCTGGCCGAGCAGGTGATATAGACGGCATTGGGCTGGCCCTGCTTGTCGACGGTTGTGAATATGATGCGCTCTTCACGATTTTTCCAGGCTTCATTGACGATTTCTGGTAACTTGGCCATGGTGAAACTCCTTGGTTATCGTGGCCCGTCGCTTCTTTTTGATGCTTTCGCGAAGCGTTCCGGACTGGTGGTTTACGGGTTCGATAAAGCCCGATACTATCAGGTTAATGAATAATTTCAAAGATAAAAAAGCAGGGAAATGACTTTGTTTCACGAAGACCAGGCCAGCATCAGAATGCGAAGTCCGACAAAGGCCAGCGCGGTCGCCAGGCCGCGAATGATCCAGCTGCCCCGCATGCGATCGGAAAGCCGGGCGCCGAGTTGTGCGCCCCCCATAACCCCCAGCCCGAGAAAAATCGTCAGCTGTACTCCGCTTTCTGAAAATGAACCGGTAAGCATATGGACGATGGTGCCGGCCAGGGCCATGATCGCCAGAATGAAATGCGAGGTTGCCGTCGCCAGATGGACGGGAAAGTTCAGCAGGCGCACCAGGATCGGAACATGGACAATCCCGCCGCCGATGCCGAGCAGGCTTGAAAGGTAGCCGACGAACAGGCTCAGCCACAGTCCGAGATTCAGATTATAAGAAAAAACATGGATCTTGCCGTTACTTTCAACCACCTTTCTGGACGTGAGCTGTTTGCCGCCAGTCCGGGCGGGGGCGGGCTCGGTTTCACGGAAAAAAGCAAGGTAGAGCGCCGCCGCGATCATTATAATGCCAAAAACGACGTTGAACAGCCGGCGGGGGAAGAAATCGGTGGTCAGGGCCCCGATAACGGCGCCGGGGATCGTCGCGGCAGCAAACAGCAGTCCGGATCTGTAATCGATGCGTCTTTTCCAGGCGTAGGCCAGGGAGCCGGACAGGGCGTTGCAGAAAACCACGGCCAGCGAGATGCTGGTTATGGTTTGCGGGCTTTCCTGAGGGTAGAGGAGCAGCAGCACGGGGACCAGCACAAAGCCGCCGCCGGCGCCGATCAGGGTGCCGATCGCGCCCAGGGCCAGGCTCAGGACACTGAGCCAGAGATAACTCACCATGATTGATATCCGTTTTTTAGGGGTTGACTTGCCTTGTGGCCGCTGTCCGCGGTCGGGGTTTCGTTTTGGAGTCGTTACCCGACCGGGCACCGCCGGGCCACAGACCCTAAAGCTGGGTTCCGTCCAGGTCGGCCGCGCATTTGAAACCAAAAAGGGGGCGAGCTTGTCGCACGGCGGCCAGCACGGCCTGTTCCATGATTCTGGCCGCGAGCAGGCCGAGAACGCTTAAATCCGCCTCGACCCGGCCTCCGGCCAGGGTGAAGATGGTGTCGCCGTCGAACATGGTATGGGCCGGGCGCATGGTGCGCGCGTAACCATTCTGAGCCATGGTGGCCAGCTTACCGGCCTGGGCCTTGGTCAACTTGGCGTTGGTGGCGATGACGCCGATGGTGGTGTTGCCGGCAAAGAGATTTTTACATTGGCCGTAAGCTTCGATCATGACGGCTTCGGTGTCGGCTGTTTGGGTGCGATCCTCATGTAACAGGCCGGCCAGCCGTCTGCCGGTGTCGGGGTCGATCACGTCACCCAGACAATTGACCGCGACCAGGGCGCCGATTTGCAGCTCTCCCAGTTGTACGGCATGGCAGCCGAGACCGCCTTTCATGGCCCGTTCCGGACCCAGAATCTTACCGACCGTGGCCCCGGTGCCGGCGCCGACGTTGCCTTCCGGGCAGGTTCCGCGGGCGGCGTTACAGCAGGCTTGATAACCCATCGCCTTGTCCGGGCGGATACGGTGATCGCCGACCGTCAGATCGAAGAGCACCGCCCCGCAGACGATCGGCACCCGGGTCACCTGAACATCAAAGCCGATGGCCCTTTCTTCGAGATACTGCATCACCCCGGCGGCGGCGTCAAGCCCGAAGGCGCTGCCGCCGGCGAGCAGCACCGCGTGAATCTTTTCGACCAGGTTGACGGGATCGAGGAGGTCGCTTTCCCGGGTTCCCGGAGCTCCGCCCCGAATGTCGATGCCGGCGGTGGCCCCCTTTTCACAGAGGATTACGGTGCAGCCCGTACCGGCGCTAAGATCTTCGGCATGCCCGACTCTGATGTCGTCAATTTCGGAAAAAGCGATGGTGCGCATCATGCTGGAACTCCTTTGAAATCCGTGCTTATGAAGGGTTTGGGGTAAGCTTGCGGTAGCCCCTCAGCCCAAAGGTTTGAAAGCATTGCGGGACTCGGCTTTCGGGGTCCTGACCTGATTTCCGGAGGGAATCGGAATCGTGTCCCCGGCTGAACCGCGGCAACTTTTTTAATCAGGTTTTCAGAAGGCTTGGGGTCCGGTGCTTTTGGGCGCTCGTCACCGTCTTGCTAATATTTATGGGCGGGCTTGTCAATCAAATAGCTCAGTTCAAACCGAAGGCGGCAGGACGGTGCCGACCGCGCCTGGTTTCTCCGCGGCCGCGCGGTGGCCCCAAAAGCCCCGGCCGTAAATTTAGGTTGATTTTTCATGCTGTAGTTGTGTAGGAGAAGGATTTTGTTGCTGCGCGTGGATTCAGGTGGCTTGCGGTTTCCCGGTTTCCAGAAGTTTTGTGCTGGCGGGAAAAGGCTTTTTCATGTGGGGAAAATATCTAGTCGGAGTTGTTGCTTATGAAGTTTTATGTTTTCGTCGCTCGCTGCTTGCGGGAGGTTTTTCCGGTTTTTGCCGCGCTGCTGTTTTTTGCTTTCTCACCGGCAGCGGTGCTGGCGGATGTGGCCGAGAAGAAGATGCCCCCGCCCCCGAGGGTGTTGGTCAGCCGCATCGTGGAGCAGGATATCTCTCCGGTTACTGAATATGTCGGTCATATCGAGGCCATTCAGGCGGTTGACCTGCGGGCTCGGGTCGAGGGTTTTCTCGAAAAGGTGGCTTTTGCCGAAGGGGATATGGTCAGTCAGGGGCAGCTGCTTTATGTGATCGAACAGGCGCCCTATCAGGCCCGTCTGGCCGCGGCCCGGGCCCGGGTAGCGGAAGCCCGGGCCGAGGAGGCGCGGACCGGACAGCATCTGGAGCGTCTGCGCAAGGCGAAACCGGAAAGTATCCCCGCCACAGATCTGGATAATGCCGAAGCCGCCGTACTGATGGCCGCGGCCAAACGCGCCGAAGCCGAGGCCCAGCTTGCTATTGCCGAGCTTGATTACAGTTATACCACCGTCAAAGCTCCGATCGCCGGGCGTATCGGACGCACCGCCTATACCCGGGGAAATCTGGTCGGCCCCGCCTCGGGAGCCTTGGCCCGGATTGTTCAGGTTGATCCTATTCGCGTGGTTTACGCCGTCAGCGAGAACGACCTCAATGCGATCATGACGGCGCTCGGCGATGTCGACGGGGGGCGGGGTAATCGTTTGCTGGCTCCGGAACTGCGTCTGGCCGACGGCGTCCTGGTTAGTGCCGGTCGGGTCGCTTTCGTCGATAATCAGATTGATGCGGCGACCGGTACCATTGCCGTGCGCGCGGCTTTTGCCAACGGCGCCGGTCGTTTGATTCCGGGCCAGTATGTGACCGCCGTGATTCGCGCCAGTCAGCCCAGACTGCAGCCGCTGGTGCCCCAGGAAGCGGTCATGATCGATAAATCGGGGGCCAAGGTCCTGGTGGTCGACCAGGCCAATGTGGTCCAATCCCGGCCGCTGCGCGTTGGTCCGGCCCACGGTTTTTTCTGGGTGGTCGAGTCGGGGCTGGCGGCCGGTGAGCTGGTTGTGGTTCAGGGTCTCCAGAAGGTTCGGCCCGGCCAGACGGTGCTGCCGGAAATCCGGGAAGGCCAGGTGCGCTAGCCATGTTTTCTCGCATCTTTATCGCCAGACCACGCCTGGCGGCGGTGGTTTCCATTCTCATGACGATCGCCGGGCTGATCTCCCTTTTTAATATCCCTGTAGCCCCTTATCCCCAGATCATGCCGCCGGAGATTCGCGTTTCGGCCTTTTATCCCGGAGCCAGCGCCCAGGTGCTGTCCGAAACCGTGGCCGCCCCGATTGAAAAAGAGGTCAACGGGGTCGATAACATGCTGTATATGAGCTCCAGCTGCTCCGACTCGGGTTCCTATTCCCTGAGTGTGACCTTCGCGGTGGGCACCGACCCCGATATCGACCAGGTCAATCTTCAGAACCGGGTGCAGCTGGCAATGCCCAAGCTGCCTGCCGAGGTGGTCGACCAGGGGATCGACGTGCGTAAGCGCTCCTCCGACATGATGGCCGCCGTCAGTTTTTTTTCTCCCGGCAAGAGTCGGGACATGCTGTATCTCAGCAACTATGTCGACCGCAATGTTCGTGACTCCCTGGTTCGCATCAGCGGGGTCAGCGATGCTTTCATTTTCGGGGAGAAGGAATACAGTATTCGCATCTGGATGGACCCCAAGCGCCTGATCGCGATGGGACTGGCTCCCGAGGATATCATTGCCGCCATTCGCCGGCAGAACATTCAGGCGGCGGTGGGCAGTATCGGCCGGGAACCGGTGGCCGCCGGTCAGCAGGTGCAGTATACCCTGCAGGCCAAGGGACGTCTGACCGAGGTTGATGAATTCCGTGAGATCGTTATTCGTTCCAGTCCCGCAGGCGGTCTGGTGCGGCTGCGGGATGTCGCCGAGATCGAACTGGCGGCCAAGGATTATGGTCATCAGTCCAATCTCAACGGGACTCCGGCGGCGACCATCGCGATCTATCGGTCTTCGGGCGCCAACGCCCTGAATACGATGCAGGAGGTCAAGGCGGAGCTTCGGCGCATCGCCGAACGGATGCCCGAGGATGTTGAATATCAGATCATTCTCGATACCACCGAATATGTCGAGGCGGCGGTTGAGGAAATCGTCCTGACCCTGTTACTGACCGCCTTCCTCGTTATCCTGGTGGTTTATATCTTCTTGCAGGATCTGCGTGCCACCCTGATTCCGGCGGTGGCCATTCCCGTTTCCCTGATCGGCACCGTCGCCGTGCTGTTGGCGCTGGGTTATAACGCCAACACGATTTCCCTGTTCGCCTTGATTCTGGCGATTGGTCTGGTCGTCGATGACGCCATCATCGTCGTAGAAAACGTTTACCGGGTGATGGAGGACGAGCAGCTCGGCGCCCGGGAGGCGGCGCTGCGGGCCATGTCCCAGGTTACCGGGCCCATCGTCGCCACGACTTTGGTCCTGTTCGCGATTTTCGTGCCGGTGGCCTTCATGCCGGGGATTACCGGGGAGCTCTACAAACAGTTTGCGGTAACCATTTGTACCTCGGTGCTGATCTCGGCGATTTGCGCCCTGACCTTGAGCCCGGCCATGTGCGCGACCTTTCTGCGGCCGCCGAAAACCGTGCGCCGCGGCCCCTTGGCCTGGTTTAACCGCCTGCTCGAAGGCTCGCGTAAAGGTTATGTCGCCGGTTCGAACTGGCTGCTGCGGCATCTGCCGGTGGTCGGGTTGATTTTTGTCCTGATTATCGGTGGCACCTGGTACCTTTTCAAGGTGCAGCCGACGAGTTTTCTGCCCCCCGAGGATCTGGGTTACTATTTTATCAATGTCCAGCTGCCCGAGGCCGCCTCGCTGGAACGGACCGAGGCGATCGTTCAGGATGTCGCGCTTCAGGTCAAGGCCATTGACGGCGTGCGTGATTTCATAGGGGTCAGCGGTTTCAGCCTGCTCAGCGGTGACGGCAACAATGTCGGGCTCGGCGTGGTGATTCTGAAGCCGTGGCGGGAGCGCAAGCGTTCTGAGCAGAAGATTGAAGCGATCATCGGTCGGACTCAGGGGCTTCTGGCGGCAATTCCCGGAGCCAATGGTTTTGCCTTCGCGCCGCCGCCGATTAGTGGCCTGGGCACCAGCGGCGGCTTTGATTTCCGTCTGCAGGCTCTGGAGGGGCAAAGTCCTCAGGAACTCTACGGCGCGACGATGGCGATGGTGCTAGCCGCGAACCGGGATCCGGCTTTGCTGCGGGTCTTTTCCACGTATACCGCCGGCACGCCCCAGGTGTTTATCAATGTCGACCGGACCCGGGCCGAATATCTGCGCGTGCCGGTCAGCCGCATCTTCTCCACCCTGCAGAGTCATCTGGGGTCGAGTTATGTCAATGATTTTACGCTCAAAGGGCAGGTTTACCAGGTCAAGATTCAGGCCCGGGCCGAATATCGTGATGAATTGGCCGACATTAACCGCCTTTATGTGCGCAGCGACACTGGCCACATGGTGCCGATGCCGAGTCTGGTGACGATTTCCAGTGTGCTGGGGCCGCAGAATGTGGAGCGTTATAATCAGTTTTACAGCACTCAGCTCAATGGCGGTGCGGCACCGGGTTTTTCCTCCGGGCAGGCCATGGCGGCGATGGCCCGTATCGCCGCGGAAACTTTGCCCCAGGGCTATGCTTACGAGTGGTCCGGAATGTCCCTGCAGGAACAGAAGGCCGGCGGTCAGGTGGTCGGTCTTTTTGCTCTGGCCCTGCTGTTTGCCTATCTTTTTCTGGTGGCTCAGTATGAAAGCTGGAATCTGCCGTTGTCGATTATTGTCTCGATTCCGGTGGCGATTTTCGGGGCCCTGGGCGGTCTGTGGCTGTTTGGCTTTCCCCTGAGCATCTACGCTCAGGTGGGCCTGGTGATGCTGGTGGGGCTGGCGGCCAAGAACGCCATCCTGATTGTCGAATTCGCCCAGGAACGCCGGGAAAACGGTCTCGGCGTACTCGAGGCGGCGGTGGACGGTGCCAAGATTCGTTATCGGCCGGTACTGATGACCGCATTCACCTTTATTCTGGGTGTCGTCCCGCTGGTTATCGCCACCGGCGCCGGCTCCGGCAGTCGGAGGGCCATCGGGACGACCGTGTTTTTCGGAATGTTGATTTCGACCTTGTTCGGCATCTTTCTGATTCCGGCGCTCTACTACGTTTTCCAGTCGGCCCGTGAAAAAGGCAATCTCTGGCGGCAGCAAAGGAGCGCCCGGCATGAGCGGTCTTAAGATGAAAATGAGAAAGTGCTGTTGGCTGAATTTGTTGGGGCTGTTTTTCCTGCTGTCCGGCTGTGTCGCGGTGGGCCCCGATTATGTTCCGGTAAGCCCGCCGGCGCCGGCGCAGTGGCTGGGAGGCGGTGAAGACGGTTTACGGGCGCAGGCAAGCGATGAATCGGCGTTGGCCTCCTGGTGGGCCGTGCTTGAAGATCCCCTGCTGAGCGAACTTGAAACCCGCATGCTGCGGGGTAATCTGAGTTTGAAAGAGGCCGTGCAGCGTGTGCGGGAAGGCCGGGCGCGGCGCGGGGTTGCGGAAGCAAAACTGTGGCCTGAGCTGGAGGTCGCGGGCTCGGTGATGACCCGGCGCGACAGCGAGCGCTCCGGTTCCGGCCTGGAGCATGAACTGTATGCGGCCGGTTTTGACTCCAGCTGGGAGCTTGATGTTTTTGGCGGCCGGCGTCGCGGAATTGAGGCCGCCAAGGCCGAGCTGGCTGCCGACGAAGAGGGCTTGCGCGATGTTCTGGTCAGCCTGACGGCCGAGGTCGCGTTTAATTACATAGCCGTGCGCACCTACCAGGCTCGAATTCTGGTGGCGGAAGCCAACCTGGTTGATCAGCAGCATACCTATGAGCTTAACCGGTCGCGTTATGAGGCTGGTTTGCTTGATGAACTGGCGGTGCAGCAGGCGCGCTACAACCTTGAACATACCCGTTCCCGCATTCCGGCTTTGCGCGCCGATCTGACCGCGGCGGAAAATCGCCTGGCGGTCCTGTTGGGGGAAAGCCCAGGCTCGCTGGCCGCGCAATTGCGCGAACCCAGACCGGTGCCGGTGCCGCCGCCCTCGGTCGCGGTCGGGGTTCCGGCTGAAACCCTGCGCCGGCGGCCCGATGTTCGTCGGGCCGAGTGTGAACTGGCGGCTCAGACCGCCCGCATCGGCGTGGCCACCGCCGAGCGTTACCCGAAATTTCATCTGCTGGGCAGTATCGGTCTGGAGTCCTTGCAGCTGGGTGATTTGCCGGAATGGGCCAGTCGGGCCTGGCTTCTGGGGCCTTCGATTTCATGGCGGATCTTCGATGCCGGCGCGATTCGTCGAGACATCGAGGTGCAGACCGCCCGTCAGGAACAGGCTTTGCTGCGTTATGAAGCGGCGGTGCTCGGGGCTTTGGAAGAGGTGGAAAACGCTCTGACGGCCTACACCCGTGAACAGTTGCGACGCGATGCCCTGAATCTGGCGACCACGGCTGCCGGTCAGGCCGTGTTGCTGGCCCGGGATCGCTATCAAAGCGGCCTCGAGGATTTCAGCAACGTTCTCGACGCACAGCGCTCCCTGCTTTCTTTTCAGGATGAACTGGCCGTCAGCGAAGGCGCGGTAGCCGTTAACCTGGTCAGAATCTACAAGGCCCTGGGCGGCGGCTGGCTGCCGCCGGAGGAAGGCCAATAGCATCCATCGCCTTGTTTTCAGGCGTGATAAATGCAGTGCTAAGGAAGCGCGGGCCCTGCGGAACCCCAAGGCGGTCGTCTTGCGGTTCGTCCAAGGACTCAGCTTGGGTTGTGGTCTGGTTAAAAGCGGAAAATAACCCAAGGTGGCCAACCATCAGCGAGAGAGGGAAGACAGGATGTCGTAATTTAACGATGTTTCGGTAGTCAGGGAAGCCAATGTCTATTTTGACGGCCGGGTGACCAGTCGCACGGTGCTCTTTGCCGATGGCTCGAGGAAGACCCTGGGCATCATGCCGCCCGGAGAGTACGATTTCGCTACCGAGGCCGCCGGGCTGATGGAGATGCTCTCCGGAGAACTTGAGGTGTTGCTTCCCGGCCAGGACTGGCGGGCGCTGCGGTCCGGCGAGAGTTTCTCGGTTTTGGCGCGATCCAGATTCGGCTTGAAAATCAGGCGCATCACCGACTATTGCTGCAGTTTCCTGGGTTGAAAATCGAAAGGCCGTGGTTATGCGCCGGTGTTGTCCGGCCGCCGGGTGGGGAGCGGCGTTCGCCCTGCCGGTGAGGTCAGGGTGACGGTTTCATCCGGTTCTCGAACAGGTAGTAACCTTTAGGGAGCATGATTTTGACTTGACAGTCATCGCTTCCATCTTCAGTTTCAGGTGTAAATTGTGGCTTGGGGCGCAAGTCTTTCCCCCGGCTTGCCTGATCGGTAGTCTTCTGAACTCAGCCCAACCCCAGCAGACCTCTGCAAAAGACAAAACCGTAGCCCGGATGACAACCTCCGGCGCGGGCACCGCGGCCGTGGTTTCCGGCGAAAACCGGGCGGTCTCCCCGGCCCCGGCCGCGAAGCCGTTAACGTTCGTGTTCTGTAAAAACAGAGTAAATCATTTTATCAGGCCTATCTCGCCTTCGCATGGGACAGCGGCGCCTTCAAATATCTTTCGATCGACGGTCTGCGCTATTCGCGCGGCATTATCATGAACCATGTCAACAGCGCGAACCCCGACCCGATTTTTTTCCTGAAAAAGAGCGGGGAATCGGGGGTCGAACTGAACGAGCACTTTGGCCTGGAGATAGCCTTTTATCCTCCCTCCGAAGACAATCTTGGGGAATTCAAACCCTTTAAAGTGGTTGTGGTCAACCGCGATAACAAGATTGTCGATTCCGGGGAGGTTGTCAGTCGCATGAAAAGGTTCAGGTTGAACCGTTAATCGTCTTATCCGCTCAGGCAGGAGCTTGACTTCGCGGAGGGCGGGAGACCGGCTTCGCCATTCAGGGGGTTTTATGAAAAAAGGTTTTCTCCTGCTGGTCTCGGCGGTCTCGGTCGGCATCGGTTTCGGTTTGCAGAAGATCTTTTCCAATCTGATTTCGGGCCTCATTCTGCTTTTCGACAAGTCGATCAAGCTGGGTGACACCCTGCAGATCGGCGAGATTTACGGCACGGTTACCTCGATGAACGCCAGGTTTGTTTCGGTGATGAGCCGGGACGGTCGGGAACATCTGATTCCGAACGAGAAACTGATTGTCGATGAAGTCACCAACCTGACCTACAGCGCCCGTCATTTCCGGCTCGCAATCCCGGCGGAATCGCCTATCAAAGTGATCTGCCCAAGGCTATGCGGCTGATGGAAGAAGTGGCTCTCGGGGTCCCTCGCGTGCAGGCCCGCCCGGCCCCGGAAACCTGCCTGAAGGGTTTCGGCTCAAACAGCGTCGACCTCGGGCTCAGAGCCTGGATCATCGATCCGGAACAGGGCCTGGTCAATGTCAAGAGCGCCATTCTGGTCACTATCTGGGAAGCCTTTCACGAACATGGCATTGAAATTCTTTTCTCCCAGCATGATCTCCATATCAAGGAGTTCCCCCTGAAAGCCTGAAATCTTAGCTTGAAAAGCGTCGCGAGGGAAATATCTGAGCCGCAAACAGCAGGTGTTTTCGGTGTCTGTGGCAGGAAAAGCGCCGGCGAGACGGGCCTGAGCCCTTGATCTTCAGCTCGGGGTATGCTAACTTCGCCGCGCTAAAGGACCGCGGGGGGCCGAAAGAGTCTTCTCATGGGGCCGCGGTTAATTAATTGGTTCCGGCGCAAAGTGGCCCGGGTTTGTCGGGTGCTGTACGTCGTGCGGTGAAGGCGGGTGCTGTCATGCAGGGAATAAAACCGTTAAGCGATTATCTGATCGGGGAAGAACCTTACTATTTGCCGGTGGCCGATGAAATCGGGCTTTTCGAGGCGGCGGTGCGGGAGCGACTGCCGGTGATGCTCAAAGGTCCGACCGGTTGCGGCAAGACCCGTTTTGTCGAGTACATGGCCTGGCGTTTGCGGCGGCCACTGGTGACGATTTCCTGTCACGAGGACCTTTTCGCCGCCGATCTGGTCGGTCGCTACTTGTTGACCGGGGACGAGACCGTCTGGATGGACGGCCCCCTGACCCAGGCGGTGCGCGGCGGAGCGATTTGCTATCTCGACGAGGTGGTTGAGGCCCGTAAGGATACCACCGTGGTCATTCATCCCCTGGCCGACGATCGACGCCTGCTGCCGATCGACAAACGTGGCGAGCTGGTCAAGGCGCACCCCGATTTTCAGCTGGTGATTTCTTATAACCCCGGCTACCAGTCGGTACTGAAGGATCTCAAGCAGAGTACCCGCCAGCGTTTTGTCGCCGTTGCCTTTGACTATCCCGCGCCAGCGGCCGAGAGCGCGATTGTCGCCCAGGAAAGCCGGATTGCTTTGGAACTGGCGGCCCGTCTGGTTCATTTAGCCGGGAAGATCCGCCAGATTCGGGAACAGGGCCTGGCCGAAGGGGCGAGTACCCGGCTGTTGATTTATGCCGGGCAGCTGATGCGTCGCGGCATCGATCCGGCCCTGTCCTGCCGCAGCGCGATGGCTCAGCCCCTGACCGACGATCCCGGTCTTCTGGCGACCCTGGATGAACTTATTTCCGATATCTTTCTCTAGGTCGGCAGCGCCCTTCAATGGACCTGGAAAATCAAGCCCCCTTGTTCGTCGCGCTGGATCCGCTGTATCACGGTCTTCCTGAAGGCGCAGAAAAACTGCGTCTGCGGCTGGCCGGGCTGGAGACGCCGCTTTTGCCGGCACTGGTCAACCGGCTGGCCCGGGCGGTCGCCGCTTTTCATGCCGTGCGGGCCGAGCTGGGACCGGTCCTGGTAGAGGGGGTCTGCCGTTTATTGTCTGAGGCGCCGGCGGCCAGGCGGGAACGCTGCCTGGAAGACTATCTCGAGGCCGTGACCGAGGCCGGGCGTATCACGTTGCTCCTGGCCCAGGCGGTGGCGGAAAAGATGGTTCCGGTCTGCGCCGCCGAAAAGCCCGCGCTGTATCACCGGACCATGGCTTTGTTTCGTGATCTCGGTCCCTGGGGGCCTTATCCCTGGGGGCAGGTGGCCAACGGTCTGCTGAGCGTGCTCGAGGTCGGCGGCGCGGAAACCGCCGGGCTTTATGTGGATATGATTGCTGCCGCGTTGTCACAGGGGATTGCTGAAAAAAAACTGATTCGTCTGGTGGAACAGCTGGTTGCGGGCATCAAGGGCATGGCCGCGGGCAAGCGTTTTTCGCAGACAAAGGTGCTGAAGCGCGTCGTGGAGCTTGATTACGAGCTGGGGCGCTCTTATCTGCTCGGGCTGGAACGCGGGCTGCGCTTGTTGCAAAAGGCCGATCTTGAGAGTTTTGTCGAGACCGCCTTGGCCGGGGTGAATCAGGGCGAGCGCCGCCGTCGTTTTCTCGCTCTGGAGGCGAGCGCGGCTCGGGAGCTGCATCGCCGTCAGCAGACAATGGCGACGCTGACGGCCCAGATTCCGGAACTGCAGCGCTATCTGCGGGCCCGTGGGGGCCGCGCCCTGGCGGTGCGATCGCTGAGTGAAATCCCGCCCAGCCCGGTCGACCGCCCGGCGGCGGTCTGCACGGATGGGGTTACCATTTATCTGCCGGCGGAAATGGAAGCCGGCCGCGACCTGGCCGCCAATCAGAATCTCTATCGCCTGCTCGCCGGTCTCGAACTGGCCTGGCTTGAAGCCGGCAGTTTTGCTTTTGATTGTGGGCGTTGGCAGCGGCTCCACGGCCCGCGCCCGACCCAACATGAAATTCCGCCGGCCTTCGCCTGTTCCGACTACTACGCCTTTTTTGCCCTGTTTCCGGTTCCCGCACTCGCGGAAAAGCTTTTCAACCTGGCTGAATTTGTCCGGGTGCGGGCTTTTCTGCGGCGTCTTTATCCGGGCTTTGCCCGGCGGGCCGCCGCCCTGCTGACGCCGGTGGCGGAGGAAACCGCCGCCCTGACGCAGGCGGCCGCGCTGAGTGCGGAGCTGGAGCGGCAGGCGGACGCTCTGCATCAGCCGGAAGCCCTGGTCGAGGCCTCCGCCGATTGGGTGGCGGCGGTCTATGACCAGGTCGCGGCCCGGCCGGAAGGCGTGGCGGAGCTTCTCGCCTTCAGTTTTCCCTGGCAGCGCGGACTGCGTTTTGATCTGGTCTACCTGGCTCGGGCCGCGACCGAGAAAAAGGCTGCGGCCTGGTGTCGCCGGCTGGCGGAACAGGGGGTCGGCGTCGACAAGACGACTATCCGGGAAATCCTGGCCGACGAAAAACAGATTCTGACGCCGGAGCTCTTGCGTCGCCGGCTGGAACAAAGCGGGGCTTTGTATGATCACGGGGGAGGCCGGTTGCTTAAGTTGCCGCCCGGGGTCAGGCTGAACGAGCTGCTGCCCCCAAACCCCGCGGCGACGCTCGCCGGCGGACGCGATGAACCGCTGCCGACCTTCTGGTATGATGAGTGGGACTATCGTCTGAACGATTACCTGCGTCATCGGGTCAAGCTGCTTGAACATCGCCGGGTCGGCGGCGACGAGTTTTTTTACGCGGCGACGATCGCTGACTCCGGCGGTCTGATTCGGCGCATTCGGCGCAATTTCGAACTTTTGCGGCCGGAAACCATGCAGATTCTGCGGCGCTGGCCGGAAGGCGAGGCTTTTGATTACGACGCTCTGCTCGAATATGCTCTCGATCGCCGCCGGCGCCTGACCCCGTCCGAGCGGCTCTACCGTAAACGCCTGAAGGTCGAGCGCGATGTCGCGGTCTTTGTCCTGGTTGATCTGTCCAGCTCAACCCGCAAGGCCGTGCTGGACGGCGGCGGCAAGACGGTGCTGGCGGTGGAGAAGGAAGCCCTGGTGCTGTTTTGCGAAGCTCTGGAAAAGGTCGGCGACCGTTATGCCCTGGCCGGTTTTTCCGGCTCCGGTCGGCTGGCGGCGGAATTTTTTTATCTCAAGGATTTTACTGAAACCCTCGGCCCTGAGGTCAAGGGCCGCATCGGTGGCGTGCGCCCGGAAAAAAACACGCGCATGGGGCCCGCCATCCGGCATGCCGCTCAGGCTCTCAAGAGCTGTCCCGCCCGGGTCAAACTGATGATTATTCTGAGTGACGGCCTGCCCAATGATCAGGATTACAGCCATGAGTACGCGATTGCCGACAGCCGCAGCGCCATTCGCGAGAGCCGTGCCGCCTTTATTCACGTCCACGCGATTACGGTCAACGCCGTTAATTCTCCCCATCTCGACAACCTGTACGGTGATGTGCATCATACCGTGATCGCCGATGTCAGGCAGCTGCCCGATAAACTGCCCCGGATTTACCGGGCCCTGACCCGGCCTTGAACGCGCTTTCTTATGCGGGCTCCAACCCTTCGGCCCCAAGGCGTGCGGCCGGGGCTTTGGGGCGGCGGCCTGGCGTGAAGGTTTGCGCCGTCTGGCGGCGGCCGCACCTGGGTTCGGTTTACGGGCGCGGCGGTTTGGCCGGACTCGATCTGGAAGCTTGCTTGCGCGGGCGGCTGGACTGGGAACAGATAAAAGAACTTGAGAAACCGGCGCCGCTCACCTATAAGCTGAATTCGGGCCGGCAAAGGCCGCCCGGAGATTTTTTAAGTTGACGAACCCGTCGCTTTGTCTTAGTTTGCCGGTGGTGGACCGGCAAGGTGGCCCCCGCTCGGCGGGGCGGCGGCCCTGGTGCTTGAGGATCTGGCGCTGGCCGAGGGCCGGGGGGCGCTCATTCTGGGAGAAGTTGCGGGCTATGGTTTTTCCTCGGATGGGGCCCATCTTTCCGTGCCGGACGGCCACGGTCTGGCCCGGGCCATGCGCCGGGCCCTGGCGGAGGCCGGAATCAAGGCGGAAGAGGTTGATCTGCTGCTGGCGCACGCCACCTCAACCCCGGCCGGCGACGCCGCCGAGGCCGAGAATATCAGACAGGTTTTTGCCGGCACCCGACCTTGGGTCGGTGCGCTGAAGGCGATGACCGGGCACGAACTCTGGATGGCCGGCGCGGCGACCGCGGTTTACGCGGTGCTGATGGCGCGGGGCGCTTTCATGGCGCCGACCATTAACTTTGCCCGCACCCGATGCGCGTCGCCGTCCCCGCCGCCGGTGCCGGCGGCCTTCGCCGGCAGTCTGGGGCAGGTTCTGGATGAACTGCGCATCAACGGTCGCCTGCGGTCCCTGCTGGAGGTGCATTGCCTGCTGCACGGGGCCCTGCCGGGTGAAATTCCCTTTGCCCTGCATGCCGGCGTGGTGGGTGGTTATTACGGGGCGGCGCATAGTTTTAAAGGCGGGGGGCGGCGGTTGGCGCAAGCTTTTGTCGCCGCCCTGCGAGGCTGCGGGGTCGAGCTGTTCTGCCGTCATCAGGTCAGCGCCATCAAATTGAGCCCGGCCGGAGCCTTGACCGGGGTGCGTTGCGCTAACGGGGTCGAGCTGGATGCCGCCGGAGTGATCGCCACCCTGCATCCGCGCGCCTTGTTGCCCTTGCTGCCAGCCGCGGCCTGGCGTCCGGCCTATCGCAAACGGCTTTTGCAGCTGCGGGAATCGGTCGGGGCCGAGATTGTTTTTCTGCATCCGTCTCCGGCAAAAGCCACGGCGCGGGCCGAAAAAAACCTTTCCGGCGCCACCGTTTCCGGGTTCCGAAGCGGTTTGCCGGGACGGAATTACTTTTTTTTGCCGGAGTCCGGCGGTAAGCTGTTCGATTTTACCCTGCCGCCCGGTCGGCGCCTGCTGTATCTCAATCTGATGGCCTCCGAGATTGCGGGGACGGGCTTGCGGGGCGGCATCACGGCGGTGTTGCCGACTCTTCCCGGGTCGGCCGGGTCTGAGGCAGAAAGTCAGACCGCCTACGCCGCCCGCAAGGAGCGGCTGGGAGAGGCGGTGCGGGAACGTCTGCTGCAACTTTTGCCGGAGCTGGGCTCCGGGTTGAGGGTTGCCTGTGTGGCCACCAATCGCACCCTGCGGCGGATCAACGCTTCCGCCACCGGGTCGCTGTACGGCGTCAGACATCAGGTTGGGCAATATAACCCGGCCGCCCGGACCAGGCTTGCCGGGCTCCTGCTGGCCGGTCAGGCGACCGCCGCGCCGGGTTTACTCGGGGCCCTGATTTCCGCTTTTCCGGCGGTGGGCGAGGTTGTCGGCCAGGCGCGGCTGCGGGAGTGGCGTGAGAGGATGGTATGCGACGGGTAGCGATTACCGGAATGGGGGCGGTTTCCCCGTTTGGCCGCGGTGTGCCGCGCTTGCTTCAGGCCCTGGCCGCGGGCGAGAGCGCGGTGACCTCGGTTCCCGGACTGGCGGCTTACGGCGGCCTGCGGACGCAGTTGGCGGCGCTGGTGCCCGACGTTAACGGTCGGGAAATCGCTCGCGCCCAACGGCGCTCCATGTCACGGCAGTCGCTGTTCGCGGTGCTGGCCGCGCGGGAAGCCCTGGACCAGGCGCGGCTGCCGGAAAGTCTTTATGCCGACGGCGAGTGCGGGGTCGCGATCGGGAGTACGATCAGCAGTCTGGAAACCAGTGAAAGCTTTTTTGCCGACTATCTGGTCGATAAAAGTTTCGCGCGCATGAAAACCTCGCTCTTTTTTAAAACCATGAACCATTCGGCGGCTGCCAACGTGGCCCAATATTTCGGTCTGACCGGGCGTCTGCTGGCTCCGGCGGCGGCCTGCGCCACCGGTTGTCAGTCCCTGGGCTACGCATACGAGATGATCGCCGGCGGCCTGCAGCAGGTCATGGTCTGTGGCGGAGCCGAGGAGTTTCACTCGCTGGCGGCGGCCACTTTTGATTTGATGAATGCCGCTTCCGTTGGTTATAATGACAATCCCGCCGCCGCCTCCCGGCCTTTTGACCGCTGCCGCGACGGCGTGGTCTGCGGTGAAGGCGCCGGGATTCTGGTTCTGGAAGACTGGGAGGCGGCTCAGGCGCGCGGGGCGGAAATTCTGGCCGAATTGCGGGGTTTCGCCACGCTGACCGAAACCGGCAGCATTGCCGAGCCCAGTGCGGCGGCCATGCAGAAATGTATTCGCGCGGTGCTGGCCAATGCCGGAGTGCCGGCGTTGGCGATTGGCTATGTCAACGCGCACGCGACCGCCACTGAAAAAGGCGATCTCGCCGAGGCCGCGGCGCTGGCTGAAATTTTCGGGTCGCGAGTGCCGATCAGCAGTCTGAAAGGCCATCTCGGCCATACCCTGGCGGCCAGCGGCGCACTGGAAACCATCGCCACGGTGGCGATGCTGAATCGGGGTGAATTCTGGCCGACGCGTAATCTGGAGGAGATCGATGCCCGTTTTGCCGGGCTTCATCTGCTGCAGAGGGTGGAAAAACATGATGCGGTTCTGGCTTTGAAAGATAATTTTGCTTTGGGCGGAGTCAACTGCTCGTTGGTGCTGGGCGGCGGCCGGCATTGATATCAATGGATTTTTGGGGATAACATGACGGATACGGAAATCATCTCTCTGGTCAATCAAACCCTGGCCGAGGAGTTTGAACTGGAGGAAGCGGCGCTGCGGCCCACAGCCGAGATCTTCGCTGATCTTGGGCTCGACAGCCTTGATATTGTCGATATGGTCGTGGTTCTGGAAGGCGCTTTCGGCATCAAGATTCGGGATGCAGAGGGCCTGCGCGAGATTCGGACCCTGGGTGATATTCATCGTTTCGTGCTCGCGCGCAAGCGGAAAAGTGAAACCTTGGTTCCTTGAGTCGCGTCGGTATTTTCGAGCCGGCGGTCGGGGAGAAAACCGCGCCCGCCTCCTGCCTGAGGGTTGTTTTAATGAACCTCTGGGTCTACCCGCTGTTGGCGCTCTGGACCTTGTGCGGTCTGTTGTTGGTCGCGCCCTTGTTGCTGCTGCTCTGGAAGGCGGTCACGGGCTGGTCACGGGCGCGCATCGTGCGCCATTCTATCTGGTTTTACGGTCGCGGCTGGATGCTGCTGGTCGCGCCCTTCGTGCGTTTTGAGGTCGATGGTTTCTCAGCGCCCGAGGCCGGGCCGGTGCTGTACGTGGTCAATCATCTTTCCTTTTTTGACACCTACTGCATGGCGGCGCAGCCGCACAGCAATATTGCTTTCGCGGTGCGCGGCTGGCCCTTTCGCCGGCTTTTCTGGTATACGGCTTGCGTGCGCCTGGCTCGTCGCTATCTGGAGGTGGAAGGCGCGCCGTTCGACGACCTCCTGGTCCAGGCGCGGGAAATTGTTGCCGCCGGCGGCTCGCTGTTGTTTTTTCCGGAGGGGCATCGCAGCCGGGACGGTGAACTGCAGCGTTTTTATTCCGGGGCTTTTTTACTGGCCTTGAAACTCGGGCTGCCGGTGATTCCCCTCTGTCTTGTGGGTACGGATTGTTTGCTGCCGCCGGGCCGCTGGTTGCTGCGACCGGCCACCATTTGCCTGCGGGCTCTGCCGGCCGTTGATCCGGCCGATTTTACCGGGCCCGAGGGGCATCGCCGCCTGCGGCGGCAGGTAAAGGAAACCATGGCCCGTGAGTTGGCTCGCCTGCGACAACCCTCAGGCCCGTCGCAGTGAGGGGGCGCTGGGATCAGGCTTGCGCCCCATTTTTCAGCGCGGTCGCGGGGCGAAAAGAGAGGCCTTTTCCCCTCTGAACCGCAAGCCTGGGCGAGAAGCCTTTGCCGTAACAACGGAGAAACAATGATGGACGGATCGATCAAGCTTCTGCCGGCCGCCCGCATGCGCGCCCTGGATGAACGGGCGATTCATGAAATCGGCATTCCCGGAGTGGTCCTGATGGAGCAGGCCGGTCGGGGCGCCGCGCGGCTGATTGAGGCGGCGGGCTGGTTGCAAAGTTTCGACGATCAGGTGTTGCTGCTGGCCGGCAAGGGCAATAACGGCGGCGACGCCCTGGTGGTTGCTCGGGTGCTGCTGCTGGCCGGTTATCGCCGGCTGCGGGTGTTGCTGCTGGCTGCCGCCGCCGCCGTCGGCGGCGATGCGAAAATTAATCTGGAGGCCTTTCGGCGGCTGGGCGGCCGGGTCGACGAGATTACCGACACCCAGGCCTGGCGGGCGCGGTCGGGTCTGTTCGAAAACAGCCGGTTGTTGGTCGACGGCCTGCTCGGAACCGGTCTCAACAGTGAAGTCGGCGGGCTTTACGCCGAGGCTATCGCGGCCGGCAATGCCTTTTCCGGTCCGGTTCTGGCGCTCGACATGCCTTCCGGTCTGCATGCCGACAGCGGCCGTCCTTTGGGCCGGGCCCTGCGGGCCACGGTCACGGCGACCTTTGGTTTCGGCAAACCCGGGTTGTTCATCTATCCCGGCCGTGAATACGCGGGCCGGGTGGAGATTGTCGATATCGGCATTCCGCGCATCTGGGCCGCGGCCGAACCGGAGGCGGTGACGTTGCTGACCGCCGCTTATGTCGGCAAGCTACTGCCGGAGCCGGAGGAGAACGGGCATAAAGGCCGGCGCGGTCATCTTCTGACCCTGGCCGGGGGGCCGGGAAAATCCGGGGCCGGACTGCTGGCCGCCGGGGCCGGACTGCATTGTGGCTGCGGTCTCAGCACCCTGGCCTTGCCGGCGACGGTCGCGGCTCGGCTGGAAGGCCTAAATCCGGCCCTGATGCTGGAGGCCCTGCCGGAAGACGCCGCCGGTTTCCCGACCCCGCTGCCGCCGGCGCGACTGGAACGGCTGGTGCGCGGGAAGAGCGCGTTGGCGATGGGTCCGGGTCTGGGACTCGGGGATGAGGCGGCGGTTCTGCTCGCCGGGCTGCTGCGGCAAAGCCCGCTGCCGGCGGTACTGGACGCCGATGCCTTGACCCTGCTCGCCCGGTCGCCGGAAATCCTGCCGCCGGCCCGGCCGCGGACGATTCTGACGCCGCATCCCGGCGAGGCGGCCCGCCTTCTGGGCAGCTCGGCCAGTGCTGTTCAGAATAACCGTCTCGCCGCCGTGCGGGAACTGGCGGCGAAATTCGGGCTGGTGGTCGTGCTTAAGGGCGCGGGCACCCTGATCGCCGAGGCCGGCGGCGGTCTGGCCGTCAACCGCAGCGGCAACCATCTGCTGGCGACCGCGGGCGCGGGCGATCTGTTGACCGGTATGATCGGCGCTTTTCTGGCCCAGGGGCTGTCGGCGCGGGCGGCGGCCGAGGCCGGGGTTTTCCTGCACGGGAAGATTGCCGACGAGCTGCTGGCGGCCGGTCGGCACGGCGGCGTTACCGCCTGCGAACTGGCCCGGGCCCTGCCCGTGACCCTGTCCGGCTTCCTGCGGGAGCGGGCGAAAGAGGCGAAAAAGTCCGTCCCCGAGGGGTTTTCAGCGCCGGGGTCGTCATCATGAAGCGATTGCCGGCTTCATCCTTTTTGAGTTCTTCGCCGGCCGAGACCCTGGACTTTGCCGAAGCCCTGGCGCGTGGCTTCGTGGCGTTAAAGCTTTACATCGTCACCCTGCGGGGCGATCTCGGAGCCGGAAAAACCTGGTTCACCAAGGGCCTGGCCCGGGGCTTGGAGGTCGCCGACTGGTATTATCTCAACAGCCCGACCTTTACTCTGATCAACGAGTACCAGGGGCGTCTGCCCTTGTATCATTTTGATCTTTACCGGCTGAGCTCTGCCGAGGAGCTTTTTGAGCTGGGTTTCAATGATTATCTCGCCGCTCCCGGAGTGCTGGTGATCGAATGGCCGGAAAAGGTCCTGGATTTGCTGCCGACGACGAATCTGATCGGCATTGAAATTGAAATTCTGGAAGCAGAAAAACGCCTTTTCCAGGTGCGGCGGGGCGTTTTGTGATGCGGCCCGCCGGGATGCGGTTGCCTTGTCCGGCGGAGGAACTGATTCCCCATCGCCGGACCATGCTGCTGGTCGATAGCCTGCTGGCCTGTGATCCCGAGAGCGGTCGGGGCCGGGTCGCGGCCGGTGCCCGGGTCGCTCCGGTCTTTGTCGCCGAAGCGGAGCGGTTGGCTGAGGTCGTCCTGCTGGAAATGATGGCCCAGGCCTATGCCTGTCTGCAAGGCTACCGGGATCGTCTGGCGGGCCGGGCCCCGGGGCTGGGCTTTCTGGTCGGAGTGCGCCGTTTTTCCTGTATGCGGAAGGCGTTTGGGGGCGAGGCGCTGGAGGTCGAGTCGAGGTCGAGACCCAGGCCCGGGTGGATGATTTTTTCGTGGTCGCGGCCCGGGTCACGGCGGGGGAGGAAACCTTGGCCACAGCCGAATTGAAGCTCTGGACGCCGCCGGGGTCGAGTCTGCCTTGAAGGAGTTTGCCGTGGCCGGTAATCTGAGCCGGTTTTGGGGGCCTTTGTTTTTGTTTTTGAGCCTGGCCTGCCTGGGCGCTTCGGCGGCTTTCGCACAACCGGGCGCGTCGGAGCGGCTGACGCTGGAAGGTTTTCAGCGGCGTCTCGAAGCGGCGGCGGCCGGGTTCTCTCCCTGCGGCTGACCTTCGCCGCCGACTGTCGCCATGTCACCCGCCTGTTGATCAATGAAGCCGGCGGCGACTATACGGTCATTAATTTTCAAGCCGTCGAGATCAACCGCCCCGAACCCTGAGCGACCGCGCCTTTTTTCGCTCCCTTGCCTTTTTAAGAAACGCCTGTTCATGCGAAACGATGGCGAAAATTTTTTTTACGCGTCGGCTGGAGCGGCTTTATGCCGGGGTGGCGGCGCGGCGGCGGCTGTATGCCGGGCTGGGGTTGCTGTTGCTGGCCGTCGGCTGGTTGTTTTTCTGGCGTCTGCCTCTGAGCACCGACGCCGCCGCCCTGTTGCCGGATCGGGGCGGCCGGGCGGCGCTTGATTTCAAGCTGCTGTCCCAGGCTCCCCTGGCGCGGCGCATCGTGCTGCGTTTGCGCAGCCGCACTGCCATCGAGCCCGCAGAGCTCTTGCAGGCCGCCGACGCCTTGGCCGCCCGCCTGCGCCCGCCGTTGTTCACCCGTGTGCTGGGCGGCCCCGGAGAGGGGCGCGAGTCAGCCTTGCTGGCGTTTGCCGGCAGTCAGTGGGCCAATCTTTTTAACGCCGCGGATTATGCTGAAATCGAGGCTCGTCTGAGTGGCCCGGCCCTAAGTGAAGCCTTGGGCCGGGCCCGGTGGGAGCTGCTGCAGCCGACCGGCTTTCTGCAGAAAGAGATGATCCTAAGCGATCCCTTGGCTTTGCGCGAGCTGTTGTTTAGGCGTTTGTCGGGACTTAATCCGGTTGCCCGGGGGCGGCTGCTGCAGGGACGTTTTCTCAGCGCCGACGGCCGTGAGACCCTACTTTTTCTGGAAACGCCGGTGCCCTTGACCGATTACGCCGGCTCCCTGCGGCTGTATCGGGAACTGGAACGGCAAAGCGCCGCGCTGCCGGAGGGGCTGACGGCGACAGCCGGCATTGGCCATCGTTACACGATCGCCAATGCCGGCGCCATTCAGCGGGATATGGTGGTGGTGCTCGGGGCTTCGCTGGCGGCTTTAAGCCTGATTTTTCTTGTCTTTCTGCGTTCCTGCCGGGCCCTGCTCGTTTTTTTTGCTGCCGCTTGCGGTCATGGGTCCGGCCCTGGCTCTGACCGGCTGGGTCGGCGGGTCGCTTTCCGCGATCACCGTGGGTTTCGGCGCGGTGCTGCTTGGGGTCGGCGTGGATTACGGCCTGCATCTTTATTTTGCCCTGCGGGCGGCGGACCAGTCCGCCGCAAAAACCGTGGCCCGGCTGGCCGGTCCCTTGCTCGGAGCCGGGTTGACCACGGTCGGCGCTTTCGCGGTCCAGCTTTTTTCCAGCCTGCCGGGGCAGCGGCAGCTGGCGCTGTTCGCCGGAGTCGGAGTATTGCTGGCCCTGTTGCTGGCCTTGTTGGTGCTGCCGCATTTTCTGGGGTCCGGGTCGCCAATGCCGGCGCCGCCGGTCGCGGCCCCGGTCGCGTCGGGGCGGGTCCGCGACCGGCGGCTGCTTTTTGCCTGGGTTCTCGGCCTGGGTTTGCTGGCCGGACCGGCGGGCCGGATTGACTGTGTCGGGGATCTGCGCGAGGTCAATCTGGTGCCGGCGGATTTGCGGCGGGCGGAGGCCGAGCTGCGGGAAGTCTGGGGGGATCTGCGCGGTCGGGCCCTGGCTTTCGCTCGGGGGCTCGATCTTGAAGCGGCTCTGACGGCCAATGAGCGGCTGTACGAACGGTTGCGCCGGGAATTTTCGGCGGCGGAAATCGTCAGTCTGGCGCCGGTGCTGCCCGGACTTGAGGCGCAGCGGGAAAACCGACGGCGCTGGCGGACGTTTTGGTCGCCTGAGCGCTTGGCCGGGCTGCACCGGGAGCTGGCGCGGTTGGGCGCGGAATTCGGTTTCGCCGCCGACGCTTTTCAGCCTTTTTTCACCGCCCTGACGCAAGCGCCGCCGCCCCTGACTCGGGAGTTCTGGGCGCGGGCGGGATTTTCGGATCTGCTGGAGGTCTTGCTGGCTGAAGGCCCGGATCAGGTGACGCTGTTGAGCCTGGTTCCCGATCGTCCCGGCCTGCCGGCCCTGATTCCCGAAGCGGGGCCGGCCTCGGCGCTTTACCTGGTTTCGCCGCAGGCTTTCAGCGCCGAGGTCAGCGCGGTGATCGCCGCCGATCTCAAACGCTTTATCGGGTTGGCGCTGCTGAGCGTCGGCCTGATCCTGCTGCTGTTGCTGCGTCATTTGGGCCAGGCGCTGCTTGCCCTGCTGCCGGTGTTGGCCGGTCTGCTGACGATGTTCGGCGGCATGGGGGCCCTGGGACTTTCCTTTAATCTGTTCAACCTGGTCGCCGTGATTCTGCTGATCGGTCTTGGGGTCGATTACGGCATTTTCATGGTTTACCGGCTTTATCACGGCCGCCGGGCCAGCACCGAACGGGCGGTGCTGGTTTCCGGCCTGACCACGCTGGCCGGTTTCGGCGTGCTGGTTCTGGCCCGTCATCCGGCGCTGCATTCAATCGGCCTGACCGTGCTGCTCGGGGTCGGCGGCGCCCTGCCGACCGTTCTCTGGGTGCTGCCGGCTCTGCAAAGAAGGCTGGCGGCCGCGCGTTCCTAGTCGCAGCCGCGCCCGACGCGGTAGGGCAGGGTGACCTCGCTCCAGCCTGAGGCGTTTTTCAGAACCGTCTAGTTATGACAACCGAAATTTGACCAGTTGTGATTATCGAAAATTGATCACCCTGATTGCAAGATAAAGTTAAGCACTGATGTTCATGGTTAAATTTTAAGTTTGCTTATTGGTAATG